>CAYPFE010000283.1:0-4806 GCA_964409895.1 uncultured Novosphingobium sp. | reverse complement strand
CGCGCGCTCTATAAGGTCGAGGACATGGAGAAGCTGCCGAGCGAGTATTTCTTCGAGAATGTCTACGTCACGCTGCAGGACGATCCCGTGGCGCTGGCACTGATCGACCGGCTGAACCCGAAGCGGCTGCTCTGGGCCAACGACTATCCCCATTCCGACGCGACCTGGCCGTGGAGCCGCAACATCCTTGCCGAACAGGCCAAGGGGTTGACTGTGGAGCAGCGCCGCTGGCTTGTGCACGACAATGTGAAGGCATTGTACAGGCTGGCGGTGGGTTAGGGCGGCTCTGTCTGCCACTTGCGTCCCGGCGCGAAGTCTCAACTAGTGGCCGCACAGCAGAACCGCGGGAGACGATCGATGAGCCAGTTCCTCGAAGCCGAAGCGGGTATCCGCCAGCTCCATTCGCGCTACACCGACGCCGCCTGGCGCAAGGATTTCGACGCCTTTGCCGATTGCTTCGCCGAGGATGGTGAGTGGCGCATCTCAGGCATGATCCTCAAGGGGCGTGACGAAATCCGCGAGACGATCACCAGGATCATGCAGAACGCCTATCGCATCCTCATCACCTTCCGTACCCCGATCGTCGAGCTGACCCCGGAGGGCGCGTCCGCGCGCACCTATATCACCGAGCAATGCACCTGGACGCATCTGCCGCCCAACATCTCGATCGGCCGCTATTACGAGGATTTCGTCGAAGAAGGCGGGCGCTGGCTGTTCAAGTGGCGGCTGTTCGAACTCCATTATTCCGGCCCCGAAGACATGTCCGGGGCCTGGCACGAACACCCCGACTACGGCCCGCCACCCGCCATGCCACCCCGCGACCGCACGCCCGCCGACCATGCCAGCAAGAAATGGGGGCTGACAGATTAGGGCGGCGAAACTAACGGAATGGGGAGGAAAGGAAATAACATGGCGAACGAACTGGCAGGCAAGGTTGCAATCATCACCGGAGGCGCGCGGGGCATTGGTCGCGCCAGCGTCGAGCTGTTCATCGAGGAAGGCGCGAAGGTCGTCATCGCCGACGTTGTCGAAGACGAAGGCGCTGCGCTGGCGAAGGAACTCGGGAGCGCCGCAAGCTTCAAGCGGACCGACGTTTCGAAGCAGGAAGACGTTCAGGCGCTCGTCGATTACGCCGTCTCCGAATTCGGGGGCCTGCACATCATGTTCAACAATGCCGCGATCGGTGATGGCGGAACAGAGCCATTCCTTGAGTGGGATTTTTCCGATTTTCACCGCGTGATTGACATCAACCTGCTGGGCGTGATCTGGGGGAGCCAGATTGCAGCGCGGCACATGGCGAAACACGGCGGTGGCTCGATCATCAACACGTCTTCAATAGCCGGCACCCAGCCGAATGCGGGCGTGTACACTTATGGCGCGGCCAAGGCCGGTTTGAACAACTTCACCCAGTCGATCGCAATCGCGCTGGGTCCGCATCTGATCCGTTGCAACGTGATCTGCCCGGCAAATATCCAGACCAGCATTGGTCTCTACGACGCGCCGGGCGCCACTCCTGAACAACTTGAGAAACTGGCAGCCGGGATCAAGGCAGTGCGCATGAACCACCAGCCGCTCAAGCGCCAGGGCACCGGAGTCGATATTGCCCAGGCGGCGGTATTCCTCGGCAGCGATCGCTCGGCGCAGATAACCGGCCTGATCATGCCGGTTGATGCCGGTGCGACGGCCGGCAATGTGTCGAACATGGGCGCGGAAATGGCGGCGGCACGGGCTGCTGCGCTGGCGAGCTAAGGCAGTTACAAGCCCGGCCCGCGCTGGTATGATCGGCGCCACGAGCAGGAAATCCGCCTGAAGGAGAGAGACAAGACATGAATGTGGCGCATCCAAACCTTGTTCCCGCTACCACCGAGCCCAAGACGCATAATCACCTGCTTGGTGATCTGCCCGCGCTTTGGGAGGCGATGGACCGGGACGGATACTGGTTCTTCCGCGACGTGCTGGACAAGGACGCGGTGGCGCGGTTTCGGCGCGTCTATACAGACGAACTCGAAAAGCTCGGCGTGATAGACCCGGTCGGCGATGTTCCGACGGAGAACAGCGTCTGCCCCAATGGCAGGCCCATCGACGTGGATCTTGCCTTTCCGATGCAGATTCCGCGTAGCGGGGTGTGGCAGAGCTTTGTCGAGGAAAAGCCGATCCACGATTTCCTCGTGCAGATCTTGGGCGAGGAACCGTTCTGGAAACCGATCACCGTGTACCGGGCAACTTTGCCCGACACATCCACCATGTCCAACCGCATTACCGGCTATCACCAGGACGGCCCCACCACACCGGGCCTGGAATTCCTGACCATGTGGACTCCGCTTGCTGTCGTCGATTGGGAAGTCGGCGGTATCGTTTTCGCGGAAGGGCTGACCGATCCGATCAACCGCGCGGAAGTCGACGAAACGGGTTCCTCATCGATGATCCTCCCCGAGAATATTCCGGAAGGCTGCCTGCGTCACACCACTTACCGGCCCGGCGACGTGTTGTTCATGCATAGCTGGACGCCGCATAGCGGCCTCACCAACGTTTCGGATCGCTTCCGGCTGTCGCTCGATCACCGCATCATCCGCCCAGGCACGAAGCGCCCCTATGTCGGGGCTGTCCTGTCAATTGCGCCTGACCGGATCGAACTAAGCGATGACAGCGGTGTTACCGCCAGTGTGGCTATCGACGACACGACCTATGTCCGCGCGACGGAGACCCCGCGAATCTTCGGGCAGGAGATCGTCGATGCGTTTCCGCCCGGCACAAGGGTTATCGTTGCCGAACAGGACGGTTTGGCGACAATGGTACGGCTAACTCACCACGAATAGGGCAATCTATCCCGGTTGCGGTGCTCCAGACTCACGGATTGCCGCAGATCGCCACCGTCGAAGGTCCAATGCCGGTCTCGATGTTGCGGATCACCTGCATGGTCGTCCCGTCGAAGATCGAGACCTGGCGGCGATAGGGGCGCATGAATATGCCCTTGAGGCCGTCGGGGGCGAGGCTCATGCCGTTGGCGCCTCGCTCGATCACGAAGTCGCTCGACCCGATCGCGTTTCGCGGCAATGTTTCCTACACGCACTACCTTGGCGAAACCATCCGCGGCGTGAACCTCAATCGAGGAGACGCCATCGGTGTTGGCTTCGGTGCAAGTCTTGCGGTTAAACCCGACATCACGATGGACGCCGGATTCGATTTCTCGTTCGAGAAGAATCTGTCGGTGCGCGGCATCAATATCGACGGTTCGGGCTCGACGGTGGGTGTGTTCGAGATAGGCACCGGAGTCGTGCTGGGCCGCAACCTGTTCCTGACCGTCGGCGGTGCGATCGGTATCACCCAGGACAGTCCGGACTTCACGCTGGGAATTGCCGTGCCGTACCGGTTCTGATTGGCCGAACCGGGAGTGAGTGGCCCATCCTGAACAAATGAAACGGCGGCAGGATCGGTCCCGCCGCCGCTTCCATTTTCGCGATAAGGGCAGCAGGCGACGCTGCTCTCTGTCTCGCGCTGGCCAAATCCATTACGGAATAAATGGCGCAGTCAAATCCACGGTAAAGAACGCAGCGCCGTTCGCCAGATCACCATTACCCACGCCGACATTGGTGCCGTAATAATACCCGGAGGGGCTCCGGTGTCGACACCGAGGTCAATGGTGACATCGGTGACAGTGGTACCGTTGCTGTCCGGCACGCCGCCATTGAACATCACCGCCGCAGCCTGATCGGGCTTGTCGCTGAAATCGATCTGCCGGTACATGGGCGACCCGTCTGGATTGGTTCCGATAACATTACCCGTGCGCAGGACTTTCGCGATCTGCGTCGTCCCAGCTGCGACAACCATGTCCATATCGGCATCGCTAAGCAGGGTTGCGCCGCTCTCGTTAGCAAGTGCGGGGGCCGCAGTGCTGGCGGCCAGCGCCGCAGCAAGTGAAATCGTCAACTTCTTCATGGCTGTTTTCTTCTGATGCCGTCTTCGCGAATCGAAATTGTAAGTCGATTCATACTTATTCTGATCTTTAAATAAAGAGAATCAAGCTATTAAACGCAGCTAGTGTCCATCAATGGCACAATTCTGGCCAGCGCGAGGCCGACAAACTCCAAAGGCCCGAGATCAGCGGGCTCGCAGCCTTGCCCTTCTTCCTCCAGTCTCGTAGTGCGCGCGGGTTTGTTCTCACCCGGAAGGATTCGGCCTTGGCCAATGTCACCGTGATCGGCGCCCAGTGGGGCGATGAAGGCAAGGGCAAGATCGTCGACTGGCTGGCCAGCCGGGCCGACGCCGTGGTGCGCTTCCAGGGCGGGCACAACGCCGGCCACACGCTGGTCGTCGGCAACCAGACCTACAAGCTCAGCCTGCTGCCTTCAGGCATCGTGCGCGGTACGCTTTCGATCATCGGCAATGGCGTCGTGCTCGATCCATGGGCGCTGCGGGACGAGGTCGAAAAGCTCGCCGGGCAGGGGGTTTCGATCACGGCGGAGAATTTCGCGATCGCCGACAACTGCCCGCTGATCCTGCCGATCCACCGCGATCTCGACCTGCTGCGCGAGGCTGCGGCCGGCAAGGGCAAGATCGGCACCACCGGGCGTGGCATCGGTCCGGCCTATGAGGACAAGGTCGGCCGCAGAGCGATCAGGGTGTGCGACCTTGCCCATCTCGATTCGCTCGATCCGCAGCTTGACCGGCTTTGCGCGCATCACGATGCGCTGCGCGCCGGGATCAACGAGCCGCCAGTCGATCGTGAGCGGCTGCTCGGCGACCTGCGGGAGATCGCGCCCTTCGTGCTGCAGTTCGCCCAGCCGGTGTGGAAGCGGCTGAACGCGG
>CAYPFE010000282.1:0-4834 GCA_964409895.1 uncultured Novosphingobium sp. | reverse complement strand
GTTCCACGGCACGGCCTGTTCCAGCGTTTCGAGCGGCATGCCTTCGACGCGTGCCAGCATCGGCGCGAGGTAGCCCGCCGCCTCCTGCGACAGCGGCGCGATCGAGAAGCCGCAGAAGCCTCCGAGCACCGTGGTCACGCCGTGGAAACAGGACGGGGTCAGCGCCGGGTCCCAGAACACCTGCGCGTCGTAATGGGTGTGGACGTCGACAAAGCCGGGGGAGACGATGCGGCCACCCGCATACACGGTCTCGCGCGCATCCTCGGCAACCTCGCCGACGGCGACGATGCGACCGTCCCTGATCCCGACATCGCCCTTGAAACGCGGAGCGCCGCTGCCATCGACGATGGTGCCGCCAGTGATCTTCAGGTCGAGCATCGCTTTCTCCCCTTGTGTGACTCGCGAAACCGCCTCACTGTCCCATCCTATCAAGCCGCTTGCCGGATTGCTTGATAATACGGGTCTAGAGAAGCGATGCCATACTCAGTCGAACCGCTGTCGCCGGAGCTGGCCTTCGGCAAGATTGTCCGGGGCCTGACTTCGCGCGATATCGCGCATGAAGAGGTGCGGGAGGCACTGCGCAGGCACTGGATCGAGGATGGACTCGTGCTGTTCCGCGACGGCGAAGTCAGCGAGCAGTTCCAGCTCGATCTGAGCCGCATCTTCGGACCCCTGGAAGCGCACCCGGTCAAGGAAATCCAGACCGAAGGCAAGCCGGAACTCATCACGCTGACCAGCGAACCGGATGATGTCACGATTCTCGAGATCGATGGCGAGATCGGCGGCGGTTTCCTCGGCTGGCATACCGACCTCGTCTATGTCGACCGGATCAATCACGGCGGCGTGCTGAGAGCGCTCAAGACGTCGAGCCGCGGCGGGGTCACCGGCTTCATCGACCAGATCGACTGCTACAGCTGCCTGCCCGACGATCTCAAGGACCGCATTGAGGGGCTGGACGTGGTCTATCAGCTGGGGCCCTTCACCCGGTTCCAATACATGACGCGCAGCAGTCTCCGCATCATTCAGGAAGCGCCGTCAGCCCGGGGCGCGCTGGACCGCGTCGACACCGATTTTCCCCCGGTCGCCCATCCGCTGGTGTACGCTCAGCCCGAAACCGGCCGGAAAGTGCTCAATCTTTCGCCCTTCTTCGCGCTCCATATCAACGGCATGGACAGTGAAGAGAGCGACGCCCTGCTGCGG
Source organism: uncultured Novosphingobium sp. (assembly GCA_964409895.1). GTDB lineage: Bacteria > Pseudomonadota > Alphaproteobacteria > Sphingomonadales > Sphingomonadaceae > Novosphingobium. The sequence goes on along the minus strand of CAYPFE010000282.1, from coordinate 3,634 downwards.
CGTCTCTCCGATCACGTGCTGGACAGCCCGGCCTATCACCACAGCTGGGCGCTCGACGAGATGATTCTGTGGGACAACTGGCGGATGCTCCACTGCGTCAGCCAGATTCCGCTGGACGAAACGCGGGTCATGCAGCGTACCACGATCAAGGGCGACTACGCCCTCGGCCGCAAGCTCGCCGCCTGACCAGGGAATCGCAAGGGACGTTCATGACCTGCACGATCGAAAAACTGTCCGACAACCTCACCTTCGGCTGCGTCGTTTCCGGCCTGACCCCCGAAGACCTTGAATTGGCGGAGCCCCGGGAACGGCTGCGTGAGCGGTGGCTGGTCGACGGCCTGCTGATCTTCCGGGGTAGCCAGGTCACCCCGCACTTCCAGATCGCGCTCAGCGATTGCTTTGCCGAGACCATCGTCCACCCCGTGCGGGAAATCCGCCACCCCGAACACGAGAAGCTGATCCGTCTCGTCTCCAACCCGCAGGGCGAGGATGAGGACCTGATCGAAGTCGATGGCGTCGTCGGCTGCGGTTGGCTGCCCTGGCACAAGGACATCATCTTCACCGACAGGATCAACCACGGTGGCATCCTGCACGCGACGAAGATCACCAGCAGCGGCGGCGAAACTGGCTTCATCGACCAGATCGCCGCCTGGGACCGGCTGCCGGAAGACATCAAAGCGGAGATCGAGGGCCTCGAAGTGGTCTACAAGTTCGGCCCGCCCGAGGACGACCCGTGGTGCTGCCGCGAACAGGTGCGCTACCTCAAGGTCGGCCCGGCCAACAGGTCGATGTACGAAAGGGCGAAGACGGACTGGCCGCCGGTCGTCCATCCGCTGGTCTATGTGCAGGAACAGACCGGCCGCAAGGCGCTCAACCTCTCGCCGCGCTTCGCCCGTTCGATCCTGGGTATCCCGAAGCACCGCAGCGACGAACTGCTGACGCTGTTATCCAACCATCTGTGGGATAGCCCCTCCTATCATCACAAGTGGTCGGAAGGCGAAATGGTCCTGTGGGACAACTGGCGCATGCTCCACCGGGTAACGCCTGCGCCTTTCGAGGAGGTCAGGATCGTCGAGCGTACAACGCTTGATGGCGATTACGGCCTTGGCCGCAAGCTCGAAGCAGTAGCGTGAAGTGAGCCTGGAGTGAGCGGCAGCGGCTCGATCTGTTTTGGCATCGATGTCGGCGGCACCTTCACCGATTGCGTGCTGACCGAGGGCGCGCGCATCTGGCGCGCCAAGTCGCCGACAACGCCGGGCGAACTCGGCAAGGGCGTGATCGCCGCCGCCAGGCTGGCTGCCGAACGGCGCGGGCAGGCGCTGGAGCAGACCCTGCCCCAGGTGGCGCGCTTCGGGCTCGGCACCACGGCGGTGACCAATGCGCTGGCCTCGCGCACGGGCCGTAAGGTCGGCCTCGTCACTACCGCCGGTTTCGAGACCATGCTGCCGCTGGCGCGAGGCGTCCGCGAAGTGGACGAGGAGGGCTGGCTGGTAACCCCGCCTTCCGTGGTCCCTGCCGATTGCATCGCCGGCGTGCGCGAACGCATCGACCGCAATGGCGAGGTGATCGTCGCACTGGACAAGGACAGCGCACAAGCGGCGATCCGCAGCCTCGTCGAGAACCAGCGGGTCGAGGTGCTGGCCGTCTCCTTCCTGTGGGCTTTCCTCAACCCGGTTCACGAGCGCGCGGTAGTGGCGATGGCGCGGTCGCTCTACCCCGAAATCCCCGTGCTTTCCGCAGCCGAGCTGCATCCGGCCGCGCGCGAATACGAGCGCACCAGCTTTGCCGTGCTCAACGCCTATGTCTCGGGCGCGTTGGGCGGGATCGAGGAGTTGGAAGCGGAGCTCAAGGCGATGGGTCTTACCGCACCGTTGCTGCTGGTCCATTCTGGGGGTGGATCGGTCACAGTTGCCGAGGCGCGGCGGCGACCGCTCGGGTTGGCGGTTTCCGGTCCGGCCGCAGGGGTTGCCGCATCGGTCGCGGTGGGATCGGCGGCGGGCCTCGACAGCTTCGTCACCTGCGACCTGGGCGGCACCAGCTTCGATGTCTCGGTCATCCAGCAGGGCGAGCCCGCCCGGCGCACGCGTGGCGAAGTGATGGGCACATGGACGGCGCTCTCGCTCGTCGACGTCGCCTCTATCGGCGCAGGTGGCGGTTCGCTCGGCTGGGTAGACGCGCGCGGTGCGCTGAGAGTTGGGCCGCGTTCGGCCGGGGCGGTTCCCGGACCGGCCTGCTACGGGCGCGGAGGAACGGAAGCGACGGTAACCGATGCGCTGGTGGTGCTCGGCTATATCGATCCCGACAATTTCCTCGGCGGTACCTTCCGGCTAGATGCAGATGCGGCGCATGCGGCCTGTTCCAGGCTCGGCGAGCACTTGGCGATGGACGCAGAAACCGTCGCCTGGGGCATCCGCCAGCTGACGCTCGCCGGTATGGTCCGGGCTACGCGCAGCCGTACCGGCGCGCTGGGGCTGGACCTGCGCGAACATGCGTTCATGAGCTTTGGCGGCAGCGGAGCGCTGTTCGTGCCGGACCTCGCCTGCGCGGTCGATGCACCGCGGGTGCTGGTGCCGGAGCTGGCCTCGGTACTGTCTGCCTTCGGCGCGGCCAGCACCGATGTCAGGCGCGAACGAATCCATTCGTTGATGACGCATTTTCCGCTCGATCCTGCGAAGGTCGAGGCCGAGAAGGAACGGCTCGCGGGCGAGGTGCTGGCAGATCTCGAAGCCGATGGCGTCGCCGAGGCGGACCGCGAGGTGCGCTTCGAAGCCGATATGCGCTTTGCCAAGCAGATTTCGGAAATTCAGCGGCAGCTTCCGGAAGATCCGTTCGATGCAACAGTCGAAGCGGCTCTGCTGGAGGCATTCCGCGAGGAATATTCGAAGCGTTACGGCAAGGGCTCGATCGTGCTCGGCGCACCTGTCGAACTCGTCACCCTGCGCGCCGTTGGCATCGGCCGGACCACACGGGCCCAGGTGGTGCCGCAGGCGGTGGAAACCGTCCCCGCTGGCACGCCGGCGCCGGTCGTGGCCCGGCGGTCGGTTCGGCTCGAGCGTGGACCCGATGGTCGCCGGGATATCGCCGTGCACGACGGGGCCGCGCTGCGTCCGGGACATGCCGTCGCCGGGCCGGCGCTGATCGACGCCAGCGACACGACGATCTGGGTGCCGTCCGCGATGACGGCCATGGTCAACCCGCAGGGCACGCTCGTAATGGAGGTCTCGGCATGAACGCGCACGACATCGATCCTATCGATCTCGAAGTCTTCCGCTCGCGGCTCGAAAGCATCGGCGACCAGGCCTGCCGCGCGGTCGAGCACACCGCTATCAGTCCTAACGTCACCGAATCGAAGGATTATTCGGTCACACTGCTCGATGCGAAGGGCGGCCTCATCGTCGGCGCGGGCGAGGTGATCTACCATTACGGCGCCGCCGTCCATGCGGTGCGCTCGACGATCGAACGCCATGCCGGTTCTTTCGCGCCGGGAGATGTCTTCCTTTCCAACGATCCACACAACGGCGGCGGGCTGCACCCGCAGGACGTGATGGTCCAGCGCCCGGTATTCCACGACGGCCAGCTGGTTGGCTGGGTCGCGGTGTCGGCGCATCTCATCGACATGGGCGGGATGGTGGTC
>CAYPFE010000281.1:0-4843 GCA_964409895.1 uncultured Novosphingobium sp. | reverse complement strand
CTCTCTCTTAGGTCATCAGCCCGCTTGTCCCAAATACTCTGACGACGGACACTGGAGACCGGCATGAGAAAAGACGACACCACCCTTCCCGCCGTTTCGCGGCGCACCCTGAGCCTCGGCGGGCTTGGCATGGCCGCGGCGTTGGCCGCGCCGATGGGCGCTCGTGCCGATGGTCACGGGGGCGCGGATGACTCCTGGCACACGGACCCGGACCAACAGCTGTTCAATTATCTGCGTGTCCAAGGCGACCTCAGCGGCAAGCCCGCGCCCAACCCGTGGCGCGGCCACTACATCGCGGTGACGCCGGACGACAATCCGCGCATCGTGTTCGACTGCGAGAGCTGCGAAACCAAAAGGGTCATTGCGCGCGACGGCGGCCGCTACGAGGTGTGGTCGAAGGTGATGACCGTGTTCAAAGACCCGGAGACCGGCGAGATCCTCAACGGCAAGACCTACCGCAACCCGTGGACCGGCGAGGACAATCTGGTCGAGCCCAACATCATCGGCTCACGCAGCCTGTACTTCGTCGAGGGCGGCCAGGTGGTCAGCGCGATGTTCGCGCGCGACACCAACGCCGCCGAGGGCACCAACTGGAGCGCCGAGATTCCGGCCTCGGCCAAAGATGCCCTCTCGCTCAGCTGGACGGTCATGGGCGACCGCGTGCAAATGTCCGGGCGGCGCAAGTATCCGGAGAAGCGGCCGATCCCGCTGGCGGAATACGGTACCACCACCGTCGACTTGGCGGAGATCCTCAACCAGGACCTGACACGGATTGAGGCCACCTACGGCATCGTCTTCCTGGCGCCGTGGCAGGGCTTCCTGAACATGGGGAGCCGCCCCGGCCATTCCGTGTGGTACTGCGTCGGCAGCAAGGCGAAAAGCTTCGACGACCTGTCGCCGGAATATCTGGAACAGGCGGAGAAATACATCCCCGACGTGCTGGCGTGGGCGGACGCGTAAGCGGCCTTAAGCATCGCCGCCCGGAGTGACCGCTGGTTTCACCATCGTGCGGCACAGCGAAGACGCAATGGTAAAAACGGCAATGCGGGCCGATGAAATGTTAGAGACCGATACGGTCGGATGAGACGTGTTATGGATATTTCCCTTCCGCTGGCAGGCCTGCGCATCATCGAGTTCTGCCATGTTGCCGCCGGACCGTTCTGCGGCCTGGTGCTGGCCGACATGGGCGCCGACGTCATCAAGGTCGAGCCGCCGGCGGGCGATAGCCTGCGCGCATGGCCGCCGATGTCCGACGGGTACAGCGAAAATTTTGCGTCTGTAAACCGCAACAAACGCAGCATCGCCCTCGATCTTAAATCACCAGAACATCTTGCGATCGCGCGGCGGCTCATTTTATCCGCAGATGCGGTGGTGGAGAATAATCGCCCCGGCGTTATGGACCGCATTGGCCTCGGCTACGAGTCTTTCAAGCACGACAAGCCGGGATTGGTCTACGCATCAATCTCCGCGTTCGGACAACATGGACCGCGCGCCCACGACGGCGGTTTCGATATCACCGTCCAAGCAGCCTCGGGCGTTATGAGCGTCACCGGCGACCCGGAAACCACGCCAGTCAAAGCCGGAGTGCCGGTGTCGGACTTTGGCGCAGGACTTTATGCGGCGTTTGCGATCCTGGCCGTGCTCCGCCGTGTCGCGGCAGGTGGCCCGGGCGGCCACATCGACATGTCCATGTATGCCTCAAATCTTGCGTTCTCAGCCTTACAGACCAGCGAATGTTTTGGCACCGGAAACGATCCGGTCCGCATGGGGTCTCGCCACCCCCGCAATTCCCCGTACCAAGCCTATCCCGCATCCGACGGCCACTTCGTGCTCGCGGCCGGAAACAACAAACTGTTCGCCTCTGTGTGCGAGGCGATCGGCGAGCCACAGGTGGCAACCGACGCGCGCTTTCTGAACACCAAGGATCGCGCCACAAACCAGTTCGCCCTGACGGACATACTGGAGCCGATCTTCAAGACCAAGACCGTCGAAGAATGGTGTCAGATATTTCGTTCGCTGGGCGTTCCCTGCGAGCCGATCAACTCTTACTCGGCCGCACTGTCTGACCCGCTGGTCGATCACTATGGCTGGGTGAAAGACTTAACCTTACCGAATGGACACAAGACCAAGACATTCGCCAACGCAATCGTTCTCACGGGAGAAAAGGATGAAATCCGCCGTTCGCCCCCTTTGCTGGACGGAGACCGCGACGACATTCTCACCGAGCTCGAACGCCTGGAAACCAAACCATAGACCTGCCCAAGGCGAACGCAGGCTGGGCTGTTACATCGCTGTACCGTCCGCTGAACAGGGCCAGCCACCCCTGCCATTCCGTGCGGCTCGGAAGTGTTTGTGCTGAGAAGAAAAATGGTGCGGTCGAGAGGACTTGAACCTCCACGGGATTTAACTCCCACAGCGACCTCAACGCTGCGCGTCTACCAGTTCCGCCACGACCGCATCTCGGCAAAAAGCCTTATGTATCTCGGCTTTCAGCCCGGCGGGCTTGAGGGCCCGCCTGAGGAGGCTGCGGGATAGCAAAAGCTTGGGCCCCACGCAAGAGCGGGTAGGCCCAAACCCGCAGATTTATGGGAAAAACGGCTGATTTGGCCCCTTGGGGTTCATCCGCGCGAGCGCTATAAGGGCGGCATGGCCGCCTCACCCGCTTCTCCGCCGCGAACTATCGAATTCCGCGTCTCCGCCGGGCCCGTGGACTACGAGACTGCCGTCGCAGAGATGGAGGCGCGCGTGGCCGCGATTCACGACGGCACGGCACCGGAACTGCTGTGGTTCCTGGAGCATCCGCCGCTGTATACGGCCGGCACCAGCGCCCAGGCCTCGGACCTGTTGCAGCCGGATCGCTTCCCCGTGTTCAAGTCCGGACGCGGCGGCCAATACACCTATCACGGCCCCGGTCAGCGCGTTGCCTATGTGCTGATGGATCTGCGCCATTACGGACAGGACGTGCGCGCCTACGTGCAGACCCTTGAGGCCTGGATGATTGCCGCGCTAGGGCGCTTCGGCGTGACCGGTGAAACCCGCTGCGACCGCATCGGCATCTGGGTGCCGCGCGCGGGTGCGATTGGCGCGCAAGAGGACAAGATCGCCGCGGTGGGCGTGCGCGTGCGCCGCTGGGTCACCTTCCACGGTGTCGCCGTCAACGTCGACCCGGACTTGAGCCACTTCACCGGCATCGTGCCCTGCGGCGTTGCGCAGCATGGCGTGACGTCGTTGGCGGCGCTGGGCAAGACTTCCAGCATGGCCGATGTCGATGAAGCCTTGAGAGACGAGTTTGAGAAAGCGTTCAAGGTGACGTTGGCGCCCGAGGCTTAGCGCCTATTTCCACAGCCAATTGCCATCCCGGCTGATCTGCTCCGCCAGATCGTAGTGCGTACCGAGCTTGTGAATGGCGAGGTCGTCTTCCTTGAATGTGCCAAGCGCGGCCAGGGCATCGTGCGGTTTGAGGCCCGGTACGATGGGATGATCCATCGACGGGTCAGCATAGAGGCGCTGTGCGGCGGGGCGGATCATGTATTCCATCAATTGCAAAGCGGCGGCACGGTTATCGGCCTTGCGGGTCATGGCGAAGCCACTGATGTTCATGTGAACGCCCCGCCCGTCCTGTTCCAGAAACACGATGCCGACGGCGTCGAGTAAGCGCTTGGTCTCCGGATCGCGTATCTGCGGTAACAGGCGGCCATAGTAGTAGGTGTTGGCGATGGCCACGTCGCAAATGCCATCGGCGATGCCTTGAAGCTGCGCGAGGTCGAGATCGACGGGCTCGCTCGCGAAGTTGGACACCAGTCCGTCGACAAAACGGCGGGTGGCCGCCTCGCCCTCATTGGCGATGATCGACGCCAGTAATGACTGAACGTAAATCTTATTGCTGGTGCGCACGCACACTTTACCCGCCCATGTGTCGTCGGCGAGGTCCGCATAGGATTGCAGATCGGCTGGGTCGACCCGGTATTTGGAATAGAACGCGGTGCGCGCCCATTTGCTGAGGCCGAACCACAAACCGTCCGGATGCCGGTATTTGGCAGGGATCGCCGCCTCAAGTACGACGGAGTCCACCGGCTGCAACACGTCGGCGTCCACCAGCTTCGCGAGGCGCAGCGCCTCCATAGTGAAGATGACATCCGCTTCTGGCGCGCCGTTTTCTTCAACCAGGCGGTCCAGCAGTTGGCCCGCCGTCATGTACTCCACATGGACCGGTATACCGGTTTCAAAGGCAAAGGCATCCAACACCGGCTGAATGAATGCCGGGGTCAGGTAGGAATAGACGGTGAGCCCCTTAAGGCCGTCGGCAGCGGCTGGCGCCGACAATCCGAAAGACATCGCCAGCACAATCAGAAACTTCATCAGCGCGTGCCTCCCGGTGGGTGCGCGTTTAGCAGAGCGGGAGAGGCCCCCTACTCTTCCAGCTCGGACAACAGGGTTTCCGGATCGGCGAAGACGTCCGGGTGATACTTGTTCGTCAGCTCCACGTAATACGGCGGGAAGCCATCCACGGAGTCATAGCGTCCGCCCGTAGCGGTACCGAACAGATGGCCCGGATGATCGCCCATCTTGAGCCACGGGCGCCAGCTGACGATGCCGTTGAAGTGGGTTGAATCGTTGGCGAGCATGACGTCCGGGTTGGCGAGGTCCGCCATCTGCGCACGGTAGGTGGTGACTTCGTTGTAATTGAACTTCGGCCCTTTGAAGTCCGGCGGCGTGCCGACGGCGATTTCCTCGACCAGCACCACCGTGCCGTGCTCGTTGCGGGGCGGTAGGAAGCGATGGCTGATGCTCATCGCCGCCAGGCGCGGGTTTTCGGACGGCGAACGGCGCCCTTCCAGGCTGA
>CAYPFE010000280.1:0-4853 GCA_964409895.1 uncultured Novosphingobium sp. | reverse complement strand
GGTCTAGTTCGACGGATTTTGCAGGCTGCGGAACAGTCAGATTGCCAACTGGTCCCTTTGACAAGGATGCGCACCCTGTGATCGCAATTGCCACAGCCGCGATGATGATAAATCTATTCATGACTATCCTCATTGTGTTCTTGAGGCGCCGCGAAGTGCAAACGTGCCGTGCCGGGGCGGCGCGCCGCAACAGGTCCTCTCCCGTCCGAAACAAAGCGCAGTTGTTATCCTCTCATTGACCGATCAGTTTTTGACCAACGACTTGGGGCGGATCTTTCAGCCGGGACGGTGAGCGATGCCCATTTCAAAAGGGAACTCTGCAGGTGGTCTTCGTCACGTCGGATATCAGCCAATGGCACCCTTCATGCGTTCGGAAAAATCCCAACTGCTAATGCGGTCCGGCTCAATCCGGATCGCAACCTCCTGATCAATCTTAGAAAGGAGCATCGCCGCCAACTTGCTATTTGATGCGATATCGTAGCGTTCCAGCAACTGCTTGAGGACTTTCTCCCCATGCTCAGGATGAAGGCTAGCCTGGCCCTTGCCGCGGACGCCTCGATATGGCGGCGTGTCACCGGCAATTTCGAAGCCACAGCGCGGCTCAAGGGTCAGAAATTTGAGAACACGTGCATTTTCGTTGGTTGCGCACCAGATCGCTCCACCTTCGTACAAGTACCAAAGCGACATGACCAACGGACATCCCGTTTGATCCCGCACAGCTAGGCGCAGCGGAATTTGGCTCTTGATCATGAATGCCGTGATTTGCGCTTCAGTCCAACAACCACTCATCCGCTATGCTCCTCCTACCGTCAGTAGGCGTCTTAAAAGACCGCCGAATGCAACGACTGCATCCCGATGAAAGTGAGAGCAAAAAGCAGGGCGCTTGTGCTTGCGGCAGCAGCGAGACTCGTGATTTGGTGAAGTGTCTGGTCCATGAGTTATCTCCTTTTTTGCAAAAATCGATTTGGACTAATAAGCGAGCGGAAGTTGCGCCCCTGTTCCCGCAGTCACAACCTGTCCCAAGGGGCATTTCTCGAAGTAGTCACGCACCAGTCCGTCTGAAGAGGAACTTCATTCCAGCCACGACGTTCCTGTCGAAACGTGACTGGCCCATGCGACCAGACGATCACCAAAAAAGGGACCGGCGTTAAAGTTCGCCGGGCCCGGTTAAGGATCGCAAGGCATGTCTGGGTCAGGGAGGGGGAGTGATGTGTAAACCCGACCTTGCACTCGAAGTTATCGCAATGCAGATCGGCGAATGACACCTGACCTTTGGGGCAGCCTTCAATACCCTGCCTCTATCGCGACACGGATGGCATCGGCGGTTGTTCGCACGTCCAGGGACCGCAACACCGCCGACCGATGCATCTTGATGGTCCGCTCGCTTAAGTCGAGGTCGTAGGCAATCTGCTTGTTGAGCTTGCCCTTGGCCATCTCGATCAGAATCTCGCGTTGGCGGGGGCTAAGTTGTTGAATGCGATCATGGGCGTGCTTGCGGCGCTCGTCATTGGCGCGTGCCCTGTCTTCTTCGATTTCGACCTGCGAACCGAGAAAATATTCAAGCTCGCCATTGGCATCAAAAATTGGCGCAACCATCACCGCATTGCGAAAGGGAGTGCCGTCTTTCTTGTAGTTCAAAATTTCGACCATGGTTGGCCGTTGCATTCTTATGCCCGTTCGCAGAGACTCGGTCAGCCATGGCTCGGTTTCCGGACCCGACAGGAATCGGCAATTGCTCCCGATAATTTCGTCGCGGCTATACCCCGTCAGTGCAATGAACGCGTCGTTGCACGCAACTATCGGGTTATCCGGCAATCGCGGGTTGCTCACCACCGCAGCGACTGCACTGGACGCAATCAGATCAGACGAGTTCATGATCTGAACTTAGCCGTTCAGCCAGTCGAGTGGAAGCATGTCCCAATGGGCAGGTTGTTCCAACGTATCCCCTGCCGCAGAGCAGTTCGACGTGCCTTGGAGTGCGTGGATTAAAAGGGGACAGCGCATGAATTATCTCGCAAGCCATTCCTTCGAACTTGAAGACGGGAATCGGGGCTATGTCCCTGAAGATGTCCAGGATGCAGTTCGGACGCTGATCCGCTGGGCTGGCGATGATCCTATACGGGAAGGGCTGGTCGATACACCAAAACGAGTCGCTCGAGCATGGCGAGAATATTGCCGGGGATATGACGACGATCCCGCAGCCCACCTGTCCCGGACTTTCGAGGAAGTTGGAGGCTACGATGAAGTAGTGCTGCTGAAAGATATCCCTTTCCAGTCGCACTGCGAACATCACATGGCACCAATCATTGGCAAGGCGTCCATAGCCTACCTACCTAGGGACATGGTCGTCGGCATTTCGAAGCTGGCGCGCGTTCTCCACGCTTTTGCGCAGCGCCTGCAGGTGCAGGAGCGCCTGACCGCCGAAGTGGCCGAATGTATTTGGTCCCACCTCAAGCCGCACGGCGTTGCTGTCGTCATCGAAGCGCAGCATGGTTGCATGACCGGGCGCGGTGTGCGCACTCCAGGGGTCGGCATGGTGACGAGCCGAATGCTGGGCTGCTTCCTGGAGGATCCGAAAAGCCGTGACGAACTTCTCTCGCTGATGGGGCGAAGCTGAAATGACGAGGTTTTTGCACCAGTCGGCCAGCGAGACGATCTCTCGGGATTGCCGAGCGCGATAATGAGGGTTGGTATTATAGGTGCTGGGATGGCTGGCCTAGCCTGTGCCGAGGTCCTCTTAGACCAAGGGCTGGACGTATGCTTGTTCGACAAGGGAAGAGGGCCAGGTGGCCGGATGTCGACACGCCGGGTTCCGACTCCGTTTGGCGAAGCGTCGTTCGACCATGGCGCCCAGTATTTCACGGCACGCGATCCCGCATTTCTCGAGGTTGTTCAAGACTGGGAAAAGCGCGGCCTGGTCGCACCCTGGCTGACGGTCGATGACGCCGCCTGGGTTGGCGTGCCCGCGATGAGTTCTATCATTCGGGACCTGGCGCGCCGGCATCAAGTCGCGTTCGAAAAGCATGTCCAATCGATAGTTGAGCGTGGCGGAAAGTGGCATTTCCAGTTCAAGGAAGGAACAGCGGGCCCCTTCGACGTCGCGATAGTGGCGGTTCCTGCGGAGCAGGCTGCAACGCTTCTCTCCCTGCAGGATTTCGACATGGCTCGCATTGCCGTCTGCGCGCGTTCAAAACCATGCTGGACTGGACTTTTTGCTTTCCAGGAACAGCTCGCGGCCCGGCAAGATATCCTGAGGGACCGAGGGATCATTGCGTGGGCAGCGCGAAACGGGTCAAAGCCGGGACGCAAGGGACCTGAATCCTGGGTCGTCCAGGCGCAACCGTCCTGGTCGGAGGATCATGGCGAAGCCGATGCCGAGGTCATTTGCGATGCGCTGCTACATGCACTTGGTTCTGCGCTGGGGGAACGGCTGCCCGAACCGATCATAGCCACGGCGCATCGTTGGCGCTTTGCCATGTCGAACGGCACTGGCGACCTTGCGTTGTGGAACCCGACAAAGCGTCTTGGCGCGTGCGGTGACTGGCTTCAGGGCCCTCGCGTGGAATCTGCATGGCTATCGGGGCATCGGCTCGGCCAGCGGATTGGCGAGACGGTGAACAAGGCCACCGCTGCCGCCATGCATGAATGACTGACCTGCCCTTTTGGCCGTGTTGAGCGTGGGAGGCGCTTTTCTAAATTGGAAGCGAATGAGATTGCAAATGGCTGGTTGGTTCCAAACAAGACCCGTTTCGTCTGCCGCGTTTATTGCGGTTGTCGCCCACGTGGTCCTGGCCTCGTTCACTGCCTTCGGCATTGCCTGATTACCGCGGCTGGTTCGCGCGACTAGCATTTTGATATCTCAAACGGAAAGGAGCGTTGCCGTGAAAGCTACGCAGCAAATCAATATTGGTCTATCTGAGAGCGAACGAGAAGAGATCTGCAAAGGTCTCTCGCACCTGCTTGCAGACAGTTACACGCTCTATCTGATGACCCACAACTTCCACTGGAACGTGACGGGTCCGATGTTCAATACGCTCCATCTCATGTTCATGGAGCAGTATACTGAGCAATGGAATGCACTGGACATCATTGCCGAGCGCATTCGTGCCCTGGGTTTTCCGTCACCTGGGACCTACGCCGAATTTGGCAAGCTGACATCCATCGAGGAGGTTGAAGGTGTTCCCAAGGCGATGGACATGGTCCGTCACCTCGTCAACGCCCAGGAAGCCACGGCGAGGACCGCGCGCAAGCTCTTTCCGGTCGTGCATGAAGCGCAGGACGAGCCCACTTCTGACCTGCTCACACAGCGTATCGAAGTCCACGAGAAGACAGCATGGATGCTCCGCAGCCTGCTTGAGAATTGACCGGCCTCCCAAATTGGAGCGCGTCAGCGCAGTCGATCATACGGCATGTTGCCGGAATGCATTTGCAGTTCGTAGAACCATTTCGCCCTCCATTTACTTGGAAAAGATCGACTGTCTGAAACGTTTGATCTTGTTAGAAGGGGATATGCGATCCATCCCATGCGATGTGGTGCCCATTATCTTCCGGCACGAGGTTGTCGATAACGCGCAGCAGGTTCGTGGCGCTCAATTCCGGCGAAACGCGTTGGCCTTCGGGCAGGCCACGCTGGAAAGGCAGGGAAAGGGCAGTATCCACAGTGCCAGGGTGCAGTGCAACGGCGATCGCATCTTCATTCTTGCGCCGCAATTCGATTGCGAAATTGTGAACCAGCTGGTTCAGAGCTGCCTTCGAAGCGCGATAACTGTGCCATCCACCAAGACGATTGTCTTCCAGCTGTTCCCCGTCAGCACCTATGTCCCAGATTTGAGGTTGTGAATTAAGGAGGATTG
>CAYPFE010000279.1:0-4857 GCA_964409895.1 uncultured Novosphingobium sp. | reverse complement strand
GACGACATGGAAGCGATCGCGGAACGCCTGACCGCGATGAGCGAAGAAGCAGCCCACCGGCTTGATCGGGCGCTGGCCGTGGCCGGTATGGGCGGAGATGGGCAGGTACAGGCCGAACTGGCTGCCAAGCGCGATGCGCTGCTGTCAATGGTGGAGGCGCGGGCATGACTGTCGACGCGCTCCCCGGACAGGTCGACGCCACCTTTGAAGACGTGTGGGAAGGCCCCGGCTCCGCCGCTACCGAGGATAGCGCGCTCTATCTCGAGCTTGATGGTTGGGAAGGGCCGCTCGACCTGTTGCTGGATCTCGCCCGTCGCCAGAAGGTCGATCTTCGCCGGATCTCGATCCTCGACCTCGTCGACCAGTATCTCACCTATATCGAGCGGGCAGAGGAGTTGCGGCTGGAACTGGCCGCCGATTACCTCGTCATGGCCGCCTGGCTGGCCTACCTCAAATCGGCGCTGCTCCTGCCGAAGGATGAGCAGGAAGACCCGAGCCCTGAAGAGCTGGCGCTGCGCCTGCACCTGCGGCTGCAGCGGCTGGGCGCGATGCGTGAGGCAGCGGCCCGGCTGATGGCGCGCGATCGCCTTGGCCGCGACGTATTCCAGCGCGGTGCGCCCGAGGGGCTCAGGGTCGACCGCAAGAACCTGTGGCAGTGCGAATGGTTCGACCTCGTGCGGGCCTATGGCAACGTCAAGCAGCGCAGCGATCCCGTCGTCCACATGGTGCGCGACCGCAAGGTGATGACGCTTGAAACCGCGCTGGAGCGGGTTTCGGCGATGCTTGGCGTGACGCTCGAGTGGATCGAGATACGGGATTTCCTTCCGGCTTCGCACGATGGCGACTGGGCCGATCCCAGGCTGCGGCGCTCCGCGCTTGCGTCGAGCTTCGTTGCCGTGCTCGAACTGGCGCGGGTCGGCAAGGCGGAGATCGCGCAGGACGAGACCTTCGGGCCGTTGCGGATGAGGGCGCTGAAACAATGACTCTTCGACAGGCTCAGGGCGATCGGGAAGCGCCGGACGACCTCGTCCGCGCCGTCGAAGCCGCGCTCTTCGCTGCCGAATCGCCGATCAGTGCCGAGGCATTGTCGACGCATCTTGGCGGTGCCGAGGTGCGTCAGGCGCTGGCCGAACTGCAGGCCCACTACGACAGGCGAGGCATCCGCCTGGTCGAGCGCGGCAAGCGCTGGCATTTCGAAACCGCGCCCGACCTTGCCCATCTGCTACGACGCGAGCGAGAGGAGGTGCGCCGTCTGTCGCGAGCCGCCACCGAGGTGCTGGCGATCATCGCTTATCACGAGCCGGTCAGCCGCGCCGAGATCGAGGCGATCAGGGGCGTGCAGACCGCAAAGGGCACGCTCGATGTGTTGATGGAAGCCGGCTGGGTGCGCGCGGCAGGCCGCCGCGAGGTTCCCGGCCGCCCGGTGATCTATGCGACGACGCCTGACTTTCTTGCCCATTTCGGTCTCCAGACTCGCAAGGACCTGCCCGGTATAGACGAATTGCGAGCAGCCGGGCTGCTCGATCCGGTCGATGACGAAATGGTCGAGCTGGCGCTGGCAGGCGATGCGGAGGACGTCCAAGAGACGGACGCCGGCGAAGAAGCTTCGGACGAAGCCGAAACGGATTGACTGGCGCGGCTGGCGGCTATGCCCTATATAGGGTTACACAACGCGAATTGAGAGATTTTCAATGTCCCTAGGTCCGATGCAACTGATCGTGATTGCACTGCTCATCCTCGTCCTGTTCGGGAGAGGCAAGATCTCCGAATTGATGGGAGATTTCGGCAAGGGAATCAAAAGCTTCAAGAAGGGTCTGGGCGAGGATGCGGACAATCCGCCGCAGATTTCGCAGACCCAGACGCCCAACACTGCGGAGAAGAGCGCCTCGCCGGCTCCCGCCGAGACAGGAAACGCCAGCAGCGGCAATTGATGCGGCGCTGAAAGCGGGAACGGGCCATGTTCGACATCGGCGCGCCGGAATTGCTGTTGATCGTGATCGTCGCGATCGTCGTCGTCGGCCCCAAGGACCTGCCGGTGGCGATGCGCACGGCGGGCCGGTGGATCGCCAAGGTGCGCAAGGTCTCCAGCCATTTCCGGACCGGTCTCGATGCGATGATCCGCGAGGCCGAGCTGGCGGAAATGGAAAAGAAGTGGAAGGCGCAGAACGAGGCGATCATGCGCGAGCATCCCGATCCGGACGATATCCAGGCTCCGCTCGCCACGGCGGAAGCAGCTGCGGAACAGGAACCGCTGGCAAAGGCCGAGCCGCAACTGCCGCTGCCGCCGCCCTGATGGCAGTGCCATGATTCCCAAGATCAAGGACATCGACGAAACGCAGGCGCCGCTGCTCGATCACCTGATCGAGCTGAGGGCACGGCTGATGCGCTGCATCATGGCGCTGGCAGCCGCCTTCGCCGTGTGCTTCTATTTCGCGGACGACATCTTCAGTTTCCTCGTCTGGCCGCTGACTCAGGCCTTTCCTCCCGGAGAGGGAAAGCTCATCTTCACCAAGCTCTACGAAGCCTTTTTCGTGGAGATCAAGGTTGCGCTGTTCGCTGCCTTCTTCATCAGCTTCCCGATCATCGCCAACCAGCTCTGGGCATTCGTCGCGCCGGGGCTCTATGCCAAGGAAAAGCGGGCCTTCCTGCCGTTCCTGATCGCGACTCCAGTGCTGTTCACGGCCGGGGCGTCACTCGCCTATTTCATCGTCATGCCGACCGCCTTCACCTGGTTCATTGGCTTCGAAGGTGAGCGGGGAGGGATGAAGCTCGAAGCCCTGCCCGGCACGGGCGACTATCTGAGCCTGGTGATGCAGTTCATTCTGGCATTCGGGATCAGCTTCCTGTTGCCGGTGCTGCTGATGCTGCTCAGTCGTGCAGGTATCGTCACCCGTGATCAGCTGGCAGGTGCGAGGCGCTACCTGATCGTCGGGATATTCATTGTCGCGGCGGTCATCACGCCTCCCGATGTGGTGTCGCAGCTGATGCTTGCGACACCGCTTATCATACTGTTCGAGGGCACGCTTCTTCTGATGCGTTTCGGTGAGAAGAAGCGCGCGCGCGAGGAAGCCGAGGAGGAAGCCGGCGAACCCGAAAGCGCGCCAGCGGAATAGCTCTCAACGGTTCACCGGCAGCCCCGCTTCGCCGGCATCTTCCTTGAGCGCATCGTATAGCAACCGCCCGCCGACCCAGGTCTGCACCACGCGCACGGCGGCGAGTTCGTCGGTGGTCGACATGAACGGATCACGGTCGACCAGCAGAAAGTCGGCGCGCCTGCCGAGCGCGAGCCGGCCCAGCCGTCCCTCGGCGAACAGGGCCTGGGCAGCGCCGCTGGTAAAGGCGGCGAAAGCGGCGTCGCGGGTGAGCTTTTCCTGAGGCTGCCAGCCCGCGAATGGCTCCCCCGCCGCATCCCGGCGCTGCATGGCGGACACCATCGCGGCGAAAGGCCTGGGCGTGCGATCGGGAGCACCCGAACCGAAGGCGAGTATGGCTCCGGTATCTGCCAGCGATCGCCAGGCATCGGTGCCGGCAAGCCGGTCCGGCCCCAGCCGCGCTTCGGTGGCAGCCCAGTCCTTTACTGAGTCAGGCTGCATCGAGACGGCGATGCCATAGGTCTTGAACTCGGCGAGCCGGGCCGGGTCCACCCGTCGTGCGCCTTCGATCCGCCAGCGCCGTTCGCCCTTGTAGGTCTGGGTGAGGTCGGCGATGGCATCGAGCAATGCAGAGGTTGCCGCATCGCCATTCGCTTCGACTGCAACCTGGAAATTGTCGATCGCCGCCCGGCTCATCAGATTCTTGAGCTGGACGTCTCCCATCCCTGCCTTGCCCTTGCTGTCGGGCTTGTCGGCATAGGGCGCCTTGAGCCAGGCCTCGCGCGTCTCCAAAGCACCATCGAATTTCAGGCTGAGGCCGTTGAGCTTCAGGCGGTCGTCATACAGCCACGGCGTCGGGCCGGGCCCACCGATCAGCACCATGTCGTCGATACTGCCGGCATAGGCGAGGATGCGGATGCGCAGGTTCCCGAGATCGCCGGCACGGCGATAGGTCTGCCAGTCCTCGATCGTCGTGCCGATATCGGCGACGGCGGTGATGCCCTGTTCGAGTAGGTAGGTCTGCGCCCGGTCGAGGGCGAGGTCCCGCTCTTCCGGCCGGGGTTTGGCGAGGTCGGAGATCTCGTGCTTCGCTTCCCTGGCGATCAGCGCCATGCCGAGCTCCATCAGCCGGACATGCGAATCGATCAGGCCCGGGATGAGCACCCGGCCCTTGCCGTCGAGCCTGTGGTCGGCGTTCTGCGGACGCTTGTCGGTGCGGGTCAGGACCTGCTCGATCCGCCCGTCGTCGCCGATCAGCAACCCGTTGAAATCCTCGAGCCTGCCGTCCTCACCGACGGTCACGCCTAGCACATTGTCGACCAGCGTATCGGCGATGGCGGGAAGCGGGAGGAGGAGCAGGGGAACGGCAGTGGCAGCAGCAGCGGCGAAGGGCTTCACTTGGTGTCCTTTCGCGGCAGCCGCCGGATCAGCGCGCTGGTGTCCTGCCGCCCGCCGCCGAGCGCCTGGACGTCGGCGAAGAACTGGTCGACGAGAGCTGCGACCGGCAGCGACACGCCCAGACCGCGGCCTTCTTCCATCGCCAAGCCAAGGTCCTTGCGCATCCAGTCGATTGCGAAGCCGAAATCGAATTCGTCGCGATCCATCGTCGCCAGGCGGTTGTCCATCTGCCAGCTTTGCGCGGCACCTCCGGAAATCGCCTCATAGACCTTCTCCATGTCGAGATGCGAGCACTGGGCGAAGCGCACCGCTTCGGCGAGGCTGGCGACGATGCCGGCAATAGCGATCTGGTTGGCCATCTTGGTGG
>CAYPFE010000278.1:0-4866 GCA_964409895.1 uncultured Novosphingobium sp. | reverse complement strand
TGAGCTATGGAATTTCACCCGATACACGAAGGTTTCGGCGCCGAGGTGACCGGATTCGATGTCATGGGGTCGAGCGATCCGGCGGACATCGATGCGCTGCGCTGGGCTCGCGACGAATACCAGCTGCTGCTGTTCCGCTGCGACGAGGAAATGCCGCCCGAACGGCAGGTGGAGATCACCTCGTGGTTCGGCCCGATCATGGACGGCATGGGGCAGGGCTACGGCTTTCTCAGCAACGAGGAAGGTATGTTCGGCGGCCGCGAGCGGCTGCCATGGCATTTCGACTACAGCTTCACCGAGACGCCGTTCGCGGGCATCAGCCTGCAGGCGATCGCACTGCCTCCCGCGGGAACGGTGACGCTGTTCACCAGCAATGTACTGGCCTGGGACAGCCTGTCGCCTACTATGCGCACCCGGATCGAAGGACTCACCGCAAGGCATTGCGATTCTGACGATCCGGTGTCAGGCAAGCAGGTGGTGATGACCGACCATCCCGTGCATGTCGTCAATCCGTGCACCGGCAGGGATATGCTGTGGATCACCGAATACCATGCCATCCGCATCAACGAGTTGACAGAGGCGGAGAGTGACGCACTGCTCGCCGAACTCAATGCCCATATCTACGCGCCCGAGCGCGTCTATGAGCATCGCTGGCGCGCCCATGATTTCATGGTCTGGGACAACTGGGCGATCCAGCACTGCCGACCGGTCGAGGCAGAGTTGGCGGATGGTGTCCGCTCCCTGCGGCGTGTCACCAACAGCGCCAAGTCGCTCGACGAGATCACAGAACAGGCTCGGCGCCGCACGGCGGAACTGATGGCAGCCCAATAAAAAGGGGTTCATTGCGGCTCGAGACGCGGTGTCGCGTGCACTTCCACTGTGTCGCCCGGGTTGAGCGGGACGATCCTGCGACCGAACCACACGCGCCGCGCCGATGCCTGCGTCAAGTCATTGTCGTATGCTTGCTGGACCGCTTTCGGGTCGTATCCCATCCAGATCAGCGTTGCCGGAAATATCTGGCTGGCCGTGTGCCCGGTTCCCGGCGACCCGGCATAGCGGCTGGCAAGCCCCCGAGGGAGGAACGCCAGCAACGGGATATGAAATTCGACGTCGTCAGGCGCGCGTCCGCAATGCGGCAGCAGGCGATTGGCGAGGTTCTGGCCATGATCGGAGGAATAGACAATTGCCACACTTTCCCGGTCCACGCCGTCCAGCAGGATGTCGAAAAAGCGATGCTTCGAATAGGCGAGGGCGGCTGCATATTGCTGACGCCTCGAACTGCCGGCGGGAAGCAGTCCGGCGGGATAATGGCTGGTGTACTGGAAATGCACGCCACGCAGCAGCGCATAGGTGAAGCTCTGGTCTTTGGCCTTCAGGCGGCGATTGAGTACTGCGGCAATTTCCCGGTCGGTGTCGATGCCGTTGGCCGCGCTGCGAACTTCGTCGATAAGGGCACGTTCCGGAGCGAGCAGCAGGTTTTGCGTCGGTCCTCGGGTCTGTCCTTCAAGCAGCATGGTGCGGTATCCGGCTCGACGTGCATAACCCCAGATCGATGGCGTTCTGCGCAGATCCATGCCCGGTCCGGCGCGGCGCACGTCGATTCCCGCGCGCAGGGCGACGTTGGCGGGCAGGCTGCAGTTCGCAATCGAGGCTGCAGTACCGAAGTCCAGCGGCCCCCAGCGATCGAGGCCGGGCCGGATGAGACGCTGGAACCCGTCGTACGTAACGCTTTCATCGACCAGCCAGACAATGTGGCGCGGTGCGCCACTGGTCTCCGGAGCCCATTCGACCGCAGCGCGCGGTGGTGGGGGCGGAGCGGTGATCGCATCGAAGGCCTGGCCGTAAAGATTGCGCTCGGCCGCCTCGGGATGAAACAGCACCCCATCGATCCGCAGGCTCGGCGTCAACAGCAATATGAGCCCAAGCGCCAGTCGCCCGCCACCTGCGGGTTCGTTCCGCCGGTGTAACAGCATGTGCCGTGCGGTCTGGAACAGGGCGATGACCACTGCTGTCTGCGCCGCTGCCCACAATGCCGGCCAGAAGAACTGCGCCGCTGCAGCCACCGCCTGGCGCGTCTCCTGGAAAATCCACACCAGCGACATGGCATCGAGCGGAACCCGGAGGATGCCGGTGAAGCCCAGGTTGACGATGATCGACAGTGCGGCCAGCGCCATCGCCCAAGCAAACCAGCGGCGTGGCAGCAGCACCAGCGCGCCGAACAATGCAGCTGCCTGAACGGCAAGTCCGACCAGCCCTGCTCGTAGCGCGTCACCGGATGAAGGCATGCCCATCGACAGCTGGAAGCGGTTGGCCGCCGCATAGGCGATGAGGAACAGCGCCAGCCCGGCCGAAAGGCGCAAACCTCTTCGAGCACCTGCGCGCGCTCCGATTTTCACCTCCCCGGACATGGCGCTACTATTGCGATTGTGCGGCAGACTGCAATCTCATTGAAAAAACTCGTCCCGCGCGCATGCTGGTCCTGAAAAGGAGTTTGGTGCACAGTAGCACCTGGCAGGCAAGGGAGAAACCTGATGGAAGCAAAAATCCTCATCGCCAACGGAACCATCGTCGATGGCACCGGAGCACCCGCATACCAGGCCGACGTGCGCATTCGTGGCGGGCAGGTTGTCGAGATCGGCAAGGGCCTTGCTCTGCACGACAACGAACGGGTGTTTGACGCAGCGGGTTGCTTCGTGACCCCTGGTTTTATCGAATGCCACAACCACTGGGACGCCGCCGTCTGGTGGTCGCCGAACATGGAGCCATTCCCAGGCTATGGCGTCACCACCTCGATCAACGGCAATTGCGGCTTCAGCCTCGCGCCGCTGCCCGCAAATGGATCAGGCCGTGACGACATCGTCGATATCTTCAACTTCTTCGAGGACATTCCCGAATGGCCGATGCGCAATATGATGGCCTGGGATTGGGTGAAGTGGAGCGAATACCGCGCCAGCCATGAGCGCAACGTCAGGACGCCGGTCAACTTCGCGACCTTCTGCGGCCATATCCCGATCCGTCTGGCGGTGATGGGGGCAGAAGCGTGGGAGCGCGCGGCCAATCCTGACGAGATCGCGGCGATGTGCGCACTCCTTGATGACGCGCTGGCAGCGGGTGCGATGGGCCTCTCCTCCAACCAGCTCGATCGCGACAAGCACGACCGGCCGCTGCCATCGCAGGTCGCCGATGATGATGAATATCGAGAACTGCTCAAGGTGCTGGCACGCTATCCCGACGCGAGCTTCCAGCTGATCATCGACAACTGGATGCACATGACCGCGCCGGAGATCGTCGCGCGGCTTGGCCGCCTGTGCAAGGAAGCCGGCGTCAAGTATCAGTGGGCCGGGCTTCCGACGCTCGATTTCCAGCAGGAGAACGCGGAAAAGCAATGGCCGCTGCATGAGCAGTTCAAGGCCGATGGCCTGCCGTTCTGGACCGGCTTCACCCACGAGCGCTTCATGCTCTCGGTTGATTTCAAGCGCACGCTGATCTTCGCGCAATTTGGCCTTCAGCCATGGCAGGACATGGTCGAAATCAGGGACGAGGAGGAGAAGCTCGCCACGCTTGCCGATCCCGAATGGAGGGCGAAAGCCCGCGAGGCCTGGGACACCGGCTTCGCCAACAATGCGATGACAGCTCAGTCGCTTACCCTGCGTGAAAGCGAGAACGGAGCGGGGCCCATCGGCATCAGGCTCGAGGAATTCATGAACCTGACCGGCGTCAACCACCCGTCCGACGCGCTCGCCGACTGGGTGCTCAGAAACGGTACCGATTCGCTGGCATTACAGGAAGGCTGGGCCAAGGTGCAGGAGACCGTGGTGCGCCTGCTCAAGGACCCGCGCAGCGTCGCCAACGTTTCGGACGCCGGCGCGCATGGCAAGATGTTCTGCGGGGCGGGCGACTGCGTGTCGCTGCTCACCGAATATGTCCGCGACAACGACTACCTTACAATCGAGGAAGCCGTTCACGCGCTCACCGGCAAGCAGGCCGAGTTCTTCGGGCTGGGCGACCGCGGCACGCTGGAAGTCGGCAAGGCAGCCGATATCACCGTGTTCGCCCTCGACGAGATCGAGCGGCGCGAGGAGGAAAAGCTCTGGGACGTGCCCGATGGCGAAGGCGGCCGCACCTACCGTTATATCCGCGCGGCGGCGCCGATGCGGCTGACGCTGGTGAACGGCGTGCCGACCTTCGACCACGGCGCCTTCACCGGCAAGTTCCCCGGCGCCTTCGTCGGGCCGTCGCCCGAGCTGCAGGAACAGGCGATCGCGGCGGAGTGAGTCGGCAAGTTTCGCTGCCGACGGCGGTGACTCCCGATAGTCACGCCGGATAGCTGCGCAGCTCTTCGGCAAGGATCTTCTTCGCGTCCTTCATATGGGCGTTGAAGCGCTTCCACTCGTCCAGCCCGCTCTTGAAGATTGGCTTGCGCACCTGCTCGCTGCTCGGCGTGCGCGCGCTCTTGTCGCGGTCCTCGTACCAGCGCAGGCACTGCGGATCGAATTTAACGCCGATATGCGAGAGCAATTTCCGCACCTCTGCTTCGGTGTTGCGGACGAGCTTCTCGTAATAGACCCGGTGGACGAGGTCCGGGAATGCCTTGTCGAACCGGTCCATGATCCCGACGTAGTGGCGCCGCATTTCGGCCAGGTTCTCGAGGCTGCCGGCGTAATGGGGCATGTTCTGACCAAAGCTCTGGCGGAACATGCTGAAGATCGAGGACAGCGGGTGGCGGCGCAGGTCGACGCCAGCCTGGGCATTCTTCGTCCTGGTAATGGTGGGCGGCGCGAGGCTGCCACTGCCCGAGCTGGCGGCTCATCTCCGGAGATGCAGGGAGGGGATGCAGTGTTGCTTGAGGAGAGCGGTGCCGGCGGA
>CAYPFE010000277.1:0-4879 GCA_964409895.1 uncultured Novosphingobium sp. | reverse complement strand
CGACATGCTCCTTGATCTTTGGCCGTCCCATGCGGAATTCGGCCGGACCCTCCCAGCGTCGATCATCCCGGTTGCCCGCAGACAGGGCGATGACCAGCGGGTCACCTGCCTTGAGCGGAACGCCGCCGATGCTGGTGGTCTTCTTGGTCAGGCGGAAGGTGGCCTTTACCGATCCCTCCAGCCGCATCATCTCCTCGATGAAGGCGGGAACCTTCGAGAGATCTTCGCGCAGCTCCTGCTGCAACTCCGGATTTTCGGCCAGGAACCGGATCGAATTGCCGAGCAGCTTGGCGCTTGTGTCCTGCCCTGCGGCAAACAGGAACATCGCCGACTTCACGACTTCTAGCACCGGCGCCTGCGAGCCGTCCGGGTATTTGGCGTGCGCCAGTTCCGTCAGCACATCGTCCTGCGGATTGGCAAGCCTGTCCTGAACATAGCGCATGAAATAGCCGCCGAGGAACAGCAGGATCGAGGAGGGCTGGCCCTCCGTGCCGCTATCGGTGCTGTGCGATGGCGGAGCTTGGTCGATGACCTTGCGGAATTCTTCCTGGTCGTCTTCCGGAACGCCAAGCAGGTCGGCGATGACCAGCGTGACATAGGGCGCCGCAATCTCCTTGATGAGTTCGCAACCGCCGTCCGCCACCGCCTCGCCGACGATCTTCGCGGCGTAGCTCTCCATGAAATCCTCGTTGGCCTTGAGCTTGGAAGGCGTGAACAGGCTGTTGAGGATCGATCGTGCCGCGGTGTGCCGCTCGCCATCGTAATTGACCATCAGCGCGGTCGGCGAGTTGGGATCGTGTGCGGCCTCGATCTGGCCCGTGATATCATCGCCCTCGGGCGTGAAGGGCAGCGGCGCGACCGGACCCGCTGCCGCAATGCAGGACGAGAAACGATCGGAATCGAGCAGCACCTCGATGCCCTCCTCGAAGCCGGTCACGACAACGAGGTTGCGCCCCTCCAGCCGGTGGACCGGTCCCTTTGCCCGTACCGCCTCGAAATACTCATAAGGGTTCAGCAGTACCGAATGGTCCGTGAAATAGTCGCGTTCGGCAAGATCGGTTTCGGCGGCGGTGGCCATGGCACATTCTCCGGTTGCGCGGAATTTCGCGCCTGGTTTGGTGGCGCGGAACTTAGATCGGCCCACGCGGCTGTCAATCTGAGTGCGGATCGCGAAGGCATTTGCCCTTGTAGCAAGCGTTTGGTAGTCATCCCTGACAGCCCGGGTGCCGGGCGAATCGGGAGAATGGAATCGTGGCCGAAGCAGACGCTGTCGACGTCAACCGTGAAATCGAGAAGAAACCCCGGGTTGCCGATTATGTCGTCGATGCCGACCAGCATGTGACGCCGCCGCCGACCTTCTGGGCCGAATATCTCTCGCCCCGGTTCCGCGAGCTTGCTCCCAAGGTCGAAAGCGACGACGAATTCGACTGGATCGTCTTCGAAGGCCAGCGCCGCCGCCTCAACCTGATGCAGTCCCAGGCCGGGCGCCGCTATGAGGAATACAAGAACGCCGGCAAGCAGTCCGACATGCGCACCGGCGGCTGGATGCCGCAGCAGCGCCTCGACGACATGGACCGCGACGGCATCGACAAGGCGATCGTGTTCGGAGGCGGGCCGCTCGGCACCGGCAACCTCGACCTCTATCTCGACAGCTTCGACGCCTTCAACCGCTGGCAGTCCGATTTCTGTTCGCAAACCAATGGCCGCGTGTTCGCCGTCTCCTACCTCACGACCGTCGACGTCAATCAGACCATCGCCGGCATGAAAGCGGCCAAGGCGCGCGGCGACGTTGCCGTCAACCTGCCGGCCTTCCCCCAGAACCTCTCGCAGTATTCCAAGGAAGGCTCGGTCTGGCAGGCGATGACCGGCGATCCCGACGGGACGCGCAGCTATCGCGATCCTGAGTTCGATCCGCTGTGGGCCGCGTCGGTCGATCTCGACATCCCGATCACTTTCCACCTTGGCGCGCGCGTCTCGCGTTTCAAGGACAAGACCAACTTCCTGCCCGACCTGCCGATGGGCAAGGTGGCGATGCTCGAGCCGATTGGCATCATGATCTATGGCGGCGTCTTCGACCGGCATCCGGACCTCAGGATCGGCATCATCGAATCGGGTGTGGGCTGGATGCCCTGGGCCGCCGACTACATGGACCGCAACTGGAAGCTCCAGAAGCACTGGACCGAATGCGACATCACGCATGCTCCCAGCTTCTACTTCGACCAGAACATCTACGCATCCTTCATTTCCGATCCGGTCGGCGTGCGGCTGCGCGACCTGCCGGGCTGCAAGAACATCATGTGGACCTCGGACTATCCGCACTCCGAAACCACCTTCCCGTTCTCGCATGAGACCATCCGCGACAATTTCGAAGGCGTGCCCGAAGAAGACGTGCGCTGGATCGTCGCGGGCTGCGCGGAGAAGTTCTTCGGTCTGAAGTGAATTGATATTCCCCTCCTCTCCGGGGGGAGGGGAGTGATGTGAGGAGAGATTGCCATGGCCGAAGCTGACGCCATCGATGCAAATCGCGAAATCGCAGCCCAGCCGCGCGTTGCTGATCTCGTCGTCGACGCCGATGTTCATGTAACGCCGCCGCCCGAGTTCTGGGCCGAATACCTCTCGCCGCAGTTCAAGGCGATGGCGCCTGTCATCGAGCATGACGACGACTGCGACTGGATCGTTTTCGAAGGCACCCGCAAGAAGCACAATCTGATGCAGTCGCAGGCCGGGCGCAGCTTCGAGGAATACAGGAACGACGGCAAGATTTCCGACATGCGCGTCGGCGGCTGGGTGCTCGACAAGCGGCTCGAAGACATGGACCACGACGGCATCGACCAGGGCGTGGTGTTCGGCGGCGGCCCGCTCCAGACCGGCAACATGGACCTCTATCTCGACAGCTTCGAGGCCTACAACCGCTGGCAGTCGGACTTCTGCAATGCTTCGTCGAAGCGGCTGTTCGGCGCCGCCTTCCTGCCCACGGTCGACGTCGGGCAGGCGGTAACGATGATGAAGGCAGCACGTGCGCGAGGAGACGTCGCCGTCAACATGCCGGCCTTCCCGCAGTCCGCCGAGCACTTCAACAAGTCGGAATCGCTGATGCAGGCGCTGATGGGCGATCCCGCCGGCGAGCGGCAGTACCGTGACGCGGAGTTCGATCCGATCTGGAAGATCGCGGTAGACGAAAACCTCGCGATCACTTTCCATTTGGGCGCCCGCGTCGTGCGCTACACCGACAAGACCTTGTTCCTGCCCGACCTTGCCGTCTCCAAGACGCCGATGCTGGAAATCGTCGCGCCGATGATCTTCTCCGGCCTGTTCGACCGCCACCCAGAGCTGCGCGTCGGGCTGATCGAATCGGGCGCGGGCTGGATGCCGTGGGCGGCCGAATACATGGACCGCATCTGGTTCATGCAGCGCCACTGGACCGGCTGCGACATCAAGCACGAGCCGAGCTATTATTTCGACCAGAACATCTACTGCTCGTTCATTTCCGACAAGGTCGGCGTCGCGCTGCGCGATTTCCCGGGTGGCAAGAACATCATGTGGTCGTCGGATTATCCCCATTCCGAAACCACCTTCCCGCATTCGCACGAGGTGATCGCCGATCATTTCGATGGCGTGTCCGACGAGGACAAGCACTGGATCCTCGCGGGTTGTGCGCAGAAATTCTATGGTCTTAACTGACCGTATCACGAACTAAGGGCGAAGACCCTTGGGAGAGGATGGAGCGGGCCGCAATGCCCGCTCCATTTGCGTTTGCGGAGCCGCGGAATTGCGTCGAAGTTGACAGGTTGACACTGTCCAGGAGGAAAAGTGCCAACTTGCGTGAAAAGTGTCACCTTGTGAGGAAAAGTATCACCTTGCGCCTTTTGCAAGGAGAGGTTGCCGGACGAATGAAGTCGGTGCGAATGGCCATGCCGGCGAATCTATCGCAGCGGCATGGCTGTAGGAAAGCTCTTTGAAGAGCCCTCCAGCCTCCGTACCCGTTCAGGAAGCAGCCGCGATTTCCACCGGGATGGCCGACATCATGACCGGCTGCCCGGTCTGCGGGTCGATTTCGGGACTGACGAGCTGGCAGACATTCCGGCCGATCCAGCCATGCGTCAGGTGCAGGGTGCCGCGCAACAGCGTGTCGTCGATCCGCAACTTGGCCGTGACGCTGCCTTCGTCTCCCTTCACGGTGACCAGATCGCCCTTGCGAAGCTGCCGCTCCGCCGCATCCTCGGGGTTGATCCCGATGGTGGCCACATCCTCTTCGCTCTTGAGGTGCCCAAAGCCGTAGCGGCCATAGGCCATCCGGTTGTGGTTATGCAGGTCGCGGCCGCTGACGAGGCTGAAACCACGCTGTTCCCCGGCGGGTTCGAGCAGGGCCGGCAGGCGCTCCAGCAGCGGTTCGGGAGCGATCCGCCATTTGCCGTCCGGCAGCACGCGGTCATGCACCCAGCCGAAGGAGCGCGGCAGCACGAAGCCCCGTGGACCGGCGGCGATGAGCTCCTCCGGCGGCTGGCGGCCACTCGCCGCGAAATGTTTGAGGACGTCGTCGTCCGTGGCGGCATCGGGATCGATGCCGTCGAGCACGTCGATGCCCAGCCGCCTGCCCAGCTGGGCGAGCATCCACCAGGTCTTGCGCCGGTCGCCCCCCGTGGGAATAACCTGCGGGGCATAGGCCATGTGCTGCGACCAGCCGCCCACCATGTCGGTACGCTCGAACATGGCGGCGACGGGCAGGACGTGCGTCGCGATATCTGTCAGTTCGTTGGACATCACGTCGATCACCGCGAGAACCTCGAGCGAGCGCAAGGCCGCCAGCATCCGGTCGGGCTCCGGGAATGCCGTGAGCGGACTGCCGCCATTGATGAACAGCGCCTTGCGGTTGCCGCTC
>CAYPFE010000276.1:0-4881 GCA_964409895.1 uncultured Novosphingobium sp. | reverse complement strand
TCATCGACATATTCGGTCGGATCGTCGAGCTGGTACTGGATATGCGGCATGTCCGCGCCTTCGCAGCGCAGCCGGTTCGGGTTGCCCTGCGTGCCGATCGCGAGGATCACGGCCTCGGCCTCGATCGTATCGCCGCCCTTGAGCTTGAGTGAGAAGTTTCCCTGCTCGCCGTCGATACCCACGACTTCTGCGTTGTAGCGGACGTTGACCTTGAGATTTTGGGTCTGGTCGTCCCAGATGCCGAGAATCGTCTCGCGGCTTCCTGCGTCGAAATCGAGATCGGACCTCAGGACGAGCGACGACGGAGTCGCCATCACATGCTTGCCCTTCTGATACTTGAATATCGTATCGGACAGGTGATCGGTCTTCTCGATCAGGACATGAGACAGGCCGAGCTCGGCGGCCCGGCCAGCGGCACTCAAACCCGCCGGGCCTGACCCGACTATGGCAATGCGAACCCGTGCTTCCACGCCCTACCCCCGGTTCTGCGCCAAGACGACAATTGCTTTATGCTCAAATCTCGCACACACGCCGATTTGGCCCCTGACAGGGCCATCTCGGCCGATGATCACCATAATGACCGGAAAAGTCCGATGACACAACATGCTGGGACAACTTCCTCTATCGGAAGGATCGCGCTTGTCGCCGCAGCGCTTGCAGCGGCCTTTGCCGTGGGCTTCGCAATATCGCGCAATCAGGATGGCGAACCGCCAGCCATCGCTGCAGATGCGGGCGGGCAGGATATCGCGAGTCTTGAGCAGCGCACCTCTGCAAATCCCGAGGATGTGAAGGCCTGGCGGGATCTGGGCCTTGCCTATTTCGGGGAGAGCCGCTTTGCACAGGCGGCAAGCGCCTATGAGAAGGCAGTCGCCCTCGATGCGGACGATGCCCTCACCTGGTCCGCTCTCGGCGAGGCGCTGGTCATGGCAAGCGAGCGCGACCCGATGCCTCAGGCTGCCCTGGATGCCTTCGAACGCGCCGCCTCGATCGATCCGAAGGATCCGCGCGCGCGCTATTTCCTGGCGGTGAAGCGCGACCTTGGCGGCGACCACGAGGGCGCGATCGCCGACTGGCTGGCGCTGCTGGAGGAAACGCCGGAGGGCGCGCCCTGGCGCGAGGATCTGATTCGCACGATCGAACAGGTCGGCAAGATCAACAAGCTCGATGTCGCCGGTCGTCTTGCTGCCGCAGGCGCGAAATCGCCTCCTCCTCCCGTTGCCGCCCGCGCGATTCCCGGGCCCAGCGCCCAGGACCTTGCAGCCGCCTCGCAGATCGCCCCGGGCGAACAGCGCGAAATGGCCGAAGGTATGGTCGCGCGGCTGGAAAACCGTCTCAAGGGTGATCCCGCCAATGTCGACGGATGGATCATGCTGATCCGCAGCCGGGTGACGCTGGGGGAACCTGACAAGGCGGCGAGGGCTCTCAAGGACGCCGTGGCGGCCAATCCGGCGCGCGCAGCGGAAATCCGCCAGCAGG
Source organism: uncultured Novosphingobium sp. (assembly GCA_964409895.1). Lineage (GTDB taxonomy): Bacteria > Pseudomonadota > Alphaproteobacteria > Sphingomonadales > Sphingomonadaceae > Novosphingobium. The sequence goes on along the minus strand of CAYPFE010000276.1, from coordinate 3,405 downwards.
CGGCTTTGCTCGGCGTGAAGTAGTTTTGCGTTTTCGGCTCAGGCCTCGTCCTCGCCGATGAGGATATTGTCGTCCTCGATCCGCACTTCGTAGGTGGTGAGGTTGTCCATCCGGCCCATGGTGAAGGGCTCGCCTGTCTTCAGATCGAATTTCAGCCCGTGCATCGGACAGCGAATCGCCTCGCCTTCGATGGTGCCGCCGTAGAGCGCTGCGTTGACGTGGGTGCAGCGGTTTTCGACGGCATAAATGCCGCTCTCGGTGCGGCAGAGCAGGACGCTTACTCCCTCGATCTTGACGCAATGCATCCCGCCGACCGGGAGCAGCCGCAGCGGAAACTTCATCGCGTTCCTTCTGCAATCTTGTCTTCGACGAATTCGTGGAGCAGCGCAACGCGCTGTTCCTGGTAGCGGCCGAGCTGGGCATCGGGGCTGGTCGCAGCCGCTGCGCGCAGGCCAGCCTGGATACGTGGAATGATGCGCATGTCCTGGTCGAGCACGGTGCCGAAGGGCTGCCATTCGGGAAGTTGTTCGAAGAATTCGTCGAAATCGAGAAAGCTCATCGGTGCCGCGGCCATCGGCGGCGCGCCTTCGGGCAGCGGCACCATCATGCGGATGACGAAGACCGACTCTTCCGGGTTATCTCGGTATGGCAGGAACTGGTACATGATCGGCAGGCCCTCGCCGAGCCAGGGACCCCAGTTGGGGAACATCGCATACTGGATGCCGTCGAGGATTTCGGTGTCCGACCGTTGGGAGACGTCCACGCCGGTCATCTGCTGCATGATGCCGCGCCGCCATTCGGCGACGTCGCTGCGTCCGAAATCGGGCATGTTCTCGTAATCGGGAAGCGTGCCGGCCGCGGCCTCGCCGAGCGAAATCTCGTAGAATTTGAGCGTCTGGATCGCGGCATCGCGCGCCGTCACCTTGTCGCCGAGATTGGGGCTGGCGACGGCGGCATTGGTCAGCGACCGGCTGATCTTCGCCTTGCCGCTGTCGAAGATGTCGTACTTGGTCGCGACATCGGCATAGATGTCGATATAGTCGGAATGGACGTCGGTCAGGTGATAGGCCTCGAGGAACGCCGCCCAGGAGGTCTTCCAGTTCGCCTTGAGCTTCTTCATCGTGCGCGCCACGGTGAGGCGTCGGCCCAGGTCGAAATCCTTGAAATGGTCGGGCAGAACCCCCAGCGCGTCTTCCAGCGGGCCGCAGTCCGGGTCGGGGTTGACGAGGATGTTTCCGCCCCAGCTGCCGATGGCGATTGCGTCGAGGGCCAGGTGATCTCCGGCTTCGGGGAAATCCCAGCGGTGCGGTATGTCCTTCAGCGAACCGTCGAGGTTCCAGCTCCAGCCATGGAACGGGCAGCGAATGTCGGGCCCGCCCGTCGTCTTCTCGCACAGCCTTGTGCCGCGATGCCGGCAGCTGTTGTGGAACGCCTTGAAGCTGTCCTCGCCGGTGCGCACGATCATGTAGGACAGCGGGCCGACGTCGTAGGCATAGCGGTCGCCGACGTTGGGAATGTCCTCTTCCCGGCAGGCGAATTGCCAGCACTTCTTCCAGACATGCTCAAGCTCGAGCGCGGCATAGTCGCGGTCGTAATAGGTCTTTTGGGGGACCGTGGTGGTTCTGGGCAGGTAGTTGCCTTCGTCGATCAGGCATTGCGGCACTTTCCGCGAGTCCTGCGCGAGGACATCGGCTGCCAGCGGGCTCTCGCTGGTACCCAATCCCTTGATGATCTCGTTCATCCTGGGGCCCTCCACTCCTTCGAAGAGGGTCCAGCATGGCATGCGCATCGCGCGATGCAAGCGGTTTGGCGGCTCAAGACCGTTCTGGGCCTAGCCGCAATCCTCTTCGGGGCATTCGCAACTGAGCAGATCACCGGGCTGGCATTCGAGCTCGCGGCAGATCGCTTCCAGTGTGGAAAAGCGGATCGCCTTGGCCTTGCCGGTCTTGAGGATCGAGAGATTGGCAAGCGTGATGCCGATGCGCTCGGCAAGCTCGGTCAGCGTCATGCGGCGTTCGTGCAGCAGGTCGTCGAGGCGCACGCTGATGCGGTGGCTTTCTGACGGATCGGGCGGCATCAGACCGTGCCTTCGAGGTCTTCGCGCATCCGGGCGCCTTCGCGGAACACGCGGGCGAGGATGAACAGAACCAGTGCCAGCAGCAGGCCGGCGAAGGACAGGCTGATGTTGATCACGAAGCGGTCCGAAAAATGGGCGAGCCATTGCGCCACTGCGTTGAGCGGGATCGCGAGGAAATGGCTGACGATTGAAATCCAGCCCATCGCCATCAGCCGCTTGGCGTTGGCGGGCACGAAGGGATCGCCTTCCGCTACGGTGTCGATGATGCGGTAGAGATGCCGGAAGAAATAGAACGCGAACACGCCCGCCGCTGCTGCCAGCACTTGCAGGCTGACGATGCCCCAGATTGCCTCGGGCGGGGCGCCCTTGGCGACCAGCCAGGTCAGCACGCTGTCCCGGATGATGAGGACGAAGGGGATGAGCAGGCTGAAAGCAACCGCCGCGATCAGCGAAAGGCCGGTGACGAAGCCGAACGCGAGTCTGGCTATGGCCAGCAGGGGGTCTCGCGGTCGGCTTCGCACCGTGGCAGCGGTTTCATCCGCCACCGTTGTCAGGCCGCCACCGGGCTGAGCGTGGCCGCCCAGAGGACGAAAGCGATGTTGAGGGCGAGGGCGATGCTGATCGAGCGGGAAAGAACCTGTGACATTGATTGTTCTCCGATATGGCTGATATCGATATTCAATAAGGAAGCGTGGTCTTATTGTCAAACGATAATATCGATAAACGATATTTTTCGCATCGTTTTTCGACGAAACGACGGAATTCCGCGGTTCCGGAGCCAAGGTCGCGAGCGAGAGAAATGCCGCGAAGGGCCGCCGCAGCTTGCAATACGGGCGAATCGCGGCATGAATTTCACCGAATCGAGGAGCGAATCGGGATGCAGGCGAGGCGAGTCGAGCCATTCGGTTACGAGATATCGGGTCTCGACCTGCGCAGGGAGATAAGCGACGCACAGGTTGCCGAGCTAACGACGCTGATGAACGAGCAGGGCTTCGTCCTGTTCCGCGACCAGGATCTCGGCGTCGAGCAGCATGCCGCATTCGCGCGGCGTTTCGGGCCATTTTCGGGTCACAACCAGTCGGACCGCGAGGGCATGGCGAAGCGGGAGGATGGCAGCTTCACGCTCAGGATGTACGACAACAAGGATGGGCTGGGCAGCGTGCCTGAGCTCGATTTCCATTCCGACAATGCCCACAACCCCGTATCGATCCGTTACCTGACGCTCTATGGTATCGATTTCGGCGAGGGTGCGGAACGGCTAAGCGGCGGTGCGACGATGCTTGCCAACGCGGCCGAGGCGGTGGAACGGCTGTCACCGGCGCTGCGCG
>CAYPFE010000275.1:0-4886 GCA_964409895.1 uncultured Novosphingobium sp. | reverse complement strand
CTGATCGCATTCGAAAGCGTCTATTCGATGGACGGCGACGTCGCCCCGATCCACGGCATCTGCGACCTTGCCGACACATACAACGCGCTGACCTATATCGACGAGGTCCACGCCGTCGGTATGTATGGCGCCAAGGGCGGCGGCATTTCCGACCGCGACGAGGCGGCAAGCCGGATCACCATCATCGAGGGAACGCTTGGCAAGGCGTTCGGCGTCATGGGCGGCTACATCACCGCCGACACGCGGATCGTCGACTGCATCCGCAGCTATGCGCCGGGCTTCATCTTCACCACGTCGCTGTCGCCGGTGCTGGTCGCGGGCGCGCTGGCCTCGGTGAAGCACCTCAAGGCCTCAAGCGTTGAACGCGAGGGCCAGCAGGCCTCTGCCGCGACGCTCAAACGCCTGTTCGCCGAAGCCGGCCTGCCGGTCATGAACTCGGTGACCCACATCGTCCCGCTGATGGTCGGCGATCCGGTGAAGGCCAAGAAGATCAGCGACATCCTGCTCGCCGAATACGGCGTCTATGTGCAGCCGATCAACTACCCGACGGTGCCGCGCGGCACCGAACGCCTTCGCTTCACCCCTGGGCCGATGCACACCGAAGCGATGATGCAGGCCCTCACCGAAGCCCTTGTCGAAATCTGGGAACGGCTGGAAATGAGAAAGGCTGCCTAGGGACCGGCGTCCTGCCGTGCTTTGGGATCAGCCGAACAAGAGGAGAGGACAATGGCAGTCGAAGTTGTGGCACTCAAGAACGGCCCGTTCCAGGTATCGGGCGATATTGGCGATCTTGCCCTCAACGATATGGCGGGAAATGCCTTCGACTTGTCCGGCAGGCCCAAGGTCTATCTGTGCCGCTGCGGCGCATCGGCGATGAAGCCGTTCTGTGACGGCCAGCACCAGAAGATCGGCTTCCAGGCAGACGATTCGGCGGGCTGACCGATCCAAGCCCGGGAGCATTCCACGCCCGTCTATCCGTGCTCAAATTGCCGACGCAAAGCGTGATCAGCGCAGGCTCACCACATTGTCGCTGGCCGGCCGCTCGCGTTCGCCGGTGTAGAGGCTCGCCATCGGCTCATCCTCAACATCGAACGACTCACCCTGGCCGAAACCGTTGAAGGCGGTGCGCATCGCCGCGCCATAGGCACCGAGCATTCCGATCTCGACGTAATCGCCGGCGGCGATGTCGGCGGGCAGCATGAAGGGGCCTTCCATGAAGTCCGCATCGTCGCAGGTCGGGCCATAGAAGGAGAACGCCTCGTCCTCGCCAACGCGGGTCCCGCCAAGGCACCTGACCGGAAAGCGCCACGCGACATGCGCGGCATCGTAGAGCGCGCCATAGGCCCCGTCGTTGATGAACAGCTCCTCGCCACGGCGCTTCTCGACCTTGACGATCAGCGAATTGTATTCCGCGCAAAGCGCCCTGCCCGGCTCGCACCACAGCTCCGCGTTGTAGGCGATCGGCAGCGATTCGAAGCGGCGATGGATGATCTCGAAATAATCCTCGAGCGGCGGCGGCTCCATGCCCGGGTAGATCGAGGGGAAGCCCCCGCCGACATCGACCATATCGATGACGACGCCGGCATCGGCAATCGCCGCGCGCGCGCGATCGAGCGCATGGACATAGGCGAACGGCGTCATCGCCTGGCTGCCGACGTGGAAGCAGATGCCCAGCCAGTCCGCGACCTGGCGGCTCGCCTGCAGCAGCGGCGCGGCGTCGGCAAGATCGATACCGAACTTGCTCGCCAGGCTGAGCTCGGCGAATTCCGAGGAAACCCGCAGGCGCACGCACAGCCTGAGATCGGCGGCGGGCTGGCCCGCCTCATCGGTCGTCGCCGCGACGATCTTCTCCAGTTCCTCATGCGTATCGAGGCTGAAGGTGCGCACGCCATGGACGAAATAGGCTTCGCGGATTGCGCTCGCGGTCTTGACCGGATGCATGAAACACAAGGTGCCGCCCGGCAGCGTCGCGCGCACCAGCCGCACCTCGGCGATCGAGGCAACGTCGTAATGGGTGATGCCGGAATCCCACAGCACCCGCAGCAGATCAGGCGACGGATTGGCCTTCACCGCATAGAGCGACTTGCCCGCAAACTTCTCGACAAAGAAGCGGGCGGCGCGCGCGGCGGCGTGCGGGCGATTGAGGATTACGGGTTCGTCGGGCGCGAGCGCGCGAACTACAGCCGAGGCGTCAAGATAATGGTGCAACTCAAGGGACCCCCAAACGTTAGTTTGAACGAGGCTGCCTTGCGGTCAGGAAGTCCCCTTGGGGCAGCGGAGGGCGGCATATAAACGCGGTGTCGACGAGTGCAAGCCAAAAATGCTTTTTTCTAATTAATGGATTGAAGAATATACGGTTTTTCGTCCCGACCTACGACAACCGCGAGGCATCGCTCAGGGGCAGCGGGAATCGCGAATCGGCGGGGCGGTGGTCCGCGTCTTCCAGCTGCCGTCGGGCGCCTGATATTTCTCGCCCGGCACGGTCTGCGAGATCAGCAAACAACCCGAGGTGAAGGCGTAATCCTCCACCGTCGCTTGCTGTTCCTGCGCCTTCTGCGCATAGACCGCCTTGCGCTTGATATTGAGGTCCTCGACCATGCGCCGGATATCCGCGCCGCCGCCGGCGACGATGCCAAGATAGCCATCGACCTGCTCGCCAATCTGTCCGGACGAACGCGCGGCTGCATAGGCCGGGTCACGCTGAGCCGCACTCGCGGATATCGCGGTCGTGCCGACGACAAGGGCCAAGGCCCCGGCAATCAGGCCGAGGCGGTGCGTAAGGCCGGTCTGTGAAAGCTTGTCCATCAGAAAATCCCTGCGTTTTCCTCGATCGTGTTCTCGGCATCGGCTGCGAGCCGGTATACGACTTCCTGCTTGATGTTGATGTTGAGCTCGATCACGATCGGCTTGTCCGGTGCGCTGACCGAAATGCAGCCTGCCATGATCGAAACTCCTGACACCAACACGGCCGCCGCGCCCCATGCGCGAAAGCCGGATTGTCCTTGCCGCTGTGCTGCTTCGTCCATGCGGGCGTTTCTCGCAGCAACATCGGACCCGGTCAATCTTGGCGTGTTCATGGCAGTTTCTCGCTGGCGGGAGGCTGAATGGACTTGTCAGCCGGGGTTTTCGATTCGACCACCTGGCCCGGCGGAACCGATAGGTCGATCATGCCCAAGGTCTCGGGATTCCGCAGGTATTCGGCATCGTAAAGCGAGCGAAGTGACGTCACGAGCCGGAAAAACGGCGCACGGACATTGAAGTTGAAGCGGATCGGCAGTTTGGCGATCTGCCTGGTGATGAAATTGCGGGTCGCCTGCTTGCCCTGACCGAGGCCGTCGATGGTGACGCGGGTAACGATCTCGCCTTCCAGCGATCCGTCGAGATTGATCTGCATCTTCTTGTAATCGAGCGAGCGCAGCGCGCCGAAGGCGAAATTGCCCATCGCGCCCAGGTCTTCATAGGTCAGTTCGCCAAGGTAGGAGACATTGCCGCCCGGCGGCAGCGAGATCAGCCTGCCGCCCTCGATACGTCCGCCGTTCTCGTCGAAAACGAGCGGAATCCTGCCGGTAAAGCTGCCGGTGGCCGTAAGGTTGTCCATTTCGATACGTTCGAGAAAACGTCCCGCATCCATGTCTTCCATCGCCAGTTCGTAGCGCAGCGCTTCGTCAGACCCGATGGTCATGGTCACGGGATCGAGCGTCAGCGTACCGCCCAGGAACGGCCATTTCGCGCCCTTGATGCGAACGACGTAGTCGGGGGCTCCATCTGGAATGTGAGCACGCCGTCGTTGACTTCGATGCCCGGATTGATCGCGGCTATGTTGAGCCGCTGATCGGGCGCGGTGACGAGGCCCAGCAGGTCAGTGAACTCCACCGTGCCGGAAACGCCCTCGACCGGTCCGAAGGCCGCTGCAAAGTCGAGCGCATCGGTGGTGAACCGCCCAGTGCTGGTCACGTCCTCCTCATTCCAGTCGATGCGTCCAGTGCCGCGTACCTCGCCGCTGGCATTGGCGATGACGCCCAGCGCAAGGTAACTCAGCGTATCGGGCTGCAGCTGCTTGTCGAACCGCACGCCATCGGCGAACAGGTCCGCGCTGCCCGTCCCCGACGCGAGATCGTGTCGCAGTTCGGCCCTGACGACCTCGCGCAGACTTTCGGGCTCTCGCATGCGTGCAGTGGCGGAAATGACGCCATCGGCGAGGGTCACCGTAGCGTCGCGCGATATGAGCGGATTGAAACGGTCGACCTGTTCGCGATCCTCGAGCCTGAAACTGCCTTCGTCGAGCGTGAGAATGCCCTCGCTGTAGCGCCAGCTCCCGGAAGCGTCGAAGACGTCGAGCGGGACCCCGTCGAGCCGCATGTCGGCCTGCTCGATGCGTCCGGCGAGTTCTCCGCCCAGTTCACCTTCCAGCCTGGCGATGCGAAATTCGGAGGTATCGCCAGCCGGCCCCAGCGTCACCGCGACATTGCTCACCGCCAGCCTGCCAGGCATGGTTATGGCGGCCGGACCGGTAGCGATCCGCAACGGGCTGGAACCCATGCTTCCGGAAAGTGCGAGACCCGGTAGTCCCGCCACGACCTTTGTGCCACCAGCACCGCTGCGCACAATCGCTCCGCCGCGCGCCGGACAGACCGGCAGACGGTTGCGCGCCAGCGACAGGTCCGCGAGTTCGATGCGCGCAAAGCGCAATTCCGCGCACTTGCGCCACACGGAAAGTCCGCCACGGGCAGACCAGTTGCCGTCGAGCGGAATGGCCAGCGCCTCGACCCTGCCGCCCGGAATAGCGCCACTGACGACGGCCTCTCCGGCAAATCCGAATGCGCCTCCGGGCCGTTGCACGACCAGCAGCCGCGGCACTGCCAGTCTGGAGGCGCCGGCGCGATATT
>CAYPFE010000274.1:0-4887 GCA_964409895.1 uncultured Novosphingobium sp. | reverse complement strand
TCCTGCGCACCCTTGCGGTGCATGATGTTCTTGAATTTGGAATGGCCTGCCATGGATACACTTTTTGGAAATTGACTGCGTTGGTGGATGGCAGCCCTAGCGAAGGCTGGCCCGCGCGACAATTCATTAAGGCGCGATATCGAAATGGTGCGCCATGATCTCTTCTTTCGCCAGCTTGCGGTAGAGCGCCCTTGCGGGCTCGTCTTCGGGAAAAACGTCTGCCTGGACGACTACGGTCCACGCGCCGACCTCTCTGGCAATGCGGCGCATCTCTTCGATCATGGCGGTCGCCACGCCGCGCCGCCGGGCGCGTTCGGCTACAGCGAGGTCGTAGATATAGAGCTCGCTGCGCGCCTGTTCGAATTTCGGGAGGACGAAGCCGGCGAGAGCGCCGATCGGTTCGCGCTCCTGGACGGCAAGGATTGCGATATTGTTCGGATCGGCGAGCCAGCCACTGACATAGGCATCCTCCGGCTGTGCCGCAGCGTAATCTTCCGGCATATCGAAGACCTCGGCAAAGATCGCATTCATCGCCCGGAATGCGGCGATGTCGTTCTCACCGAGCCGCCGGACTTCGATCACCGTTTCACCGCTCCTTGGTCCGCGTGCTAGCCCAGCCCCAGCGCCGCCTTGTAGGTATCCAGCACCATTTCCATCTCGCGCCGGTCGTCGGGCGCCATTTTCCGCAGCCGCACGATCTGGCGCATGATCTTGCTATCATAGCCGACCGCTTTGGCCTCGGCATAGACGTCGCGGATATCGTCGGCGATGCCCTTCTTTTCCTCTTCGAGGCGTTCGACGCGCTCGATCAGCAGGCGCAGGCGGTCATCGGTGGGCTCGGCATCGGCCATCTGGGTATCTCCGGTGTGTTGAGAATCGGTTGCTGGGGCAGATAGCGAGGCAAGGATGCGCGGGGAAGCCGGGATGCCAGTGAAAGTGCGCGAAGGCGGGAATTATTCCCCGACACAAAGGATTTTCCTACAGGCCTGGTTGCACTGTAGCCTGCCGTCCGTGACGCAACAGGTTCAGGACATCCGGCGTGCTCCTGCGCGAAGCTTATGCCTTTAGCGTAAGGTGACACTTCCTCCACGCAAGGTGACAGGTCAGTCGCACAAGGTGACACATTCTCCGCGCAAGGTGACGCTTTCCCGGCACAAGGTGACACTTTCCGCCGCCAAAACGCAGTTTTCCCCCTGGACAGTGTAAACCTGTCAACTTCGAGGGCGCGCGTGACTTGGGCGAGACTGCGCGAATCAGTGCGCCCCTCCGTTCTTCTTCAGGCTTTCTTCCATCCGTGCCATCTGCTCCGGCGTCGCTTCGGTCTGGTATTTCGCCTTCCATTCGTCGAACGGCATGCCGTGGATCAGTGCGCGGGCTTGCATCTTGTCGCCGTCGAAGCCGGCATCGCGGATCCAGTCGGCAAGGCAGTTGCGGCAGAAGCCGGACAAGCCCATGAGGTCGATGTTCTGAGCGTCATGACGCTTTCGCAAATGACGGACAAGACGGCGGAAGGCTGCGGCGGCAACAGCGTCGTCGAGCGCGTCGAGGGAATCAGTCTGGTTCATATCCACTCCAATCGTCCTTGGTTTGTGGCTTGTGCTTTGCCATAGATCGCCACGAATTCGAAAGGGGTAGCTTCATTTGCCCGAACATCATCCCCGCAAGGGCGCCCGGCGCGGCCGCAGGGTCAAGATTCTCGCAACGCTGGGTCCGGCCAGCGACACGCATGAAACCATCGCCCGGCTGATCGAGGCGGGCGCCGACGCCTTTCGCGTCAACATGAGCCACGGCGATCATGAGGGCCACGCGCGCACCATCGCCGCGATCCGCGCGGTCGAAAAGGAAAAGAAGCGCCCGATCGGCGTGCTTTGCGACCTGCAGGGCCCCAAGCTCAGGGTCGGCGCCTTCAAGGGCGGCAAGGTTACGATCCGCCACGGCTCGCACTTCACGCTCGACCGCGACAGCAAGCCGGGCGATGCCACCCGCGTCTGTCTGCCGCATCCTGAACTGTTCGATGTTCTCGAAAAGGACCAGCGCCTGCTGATCGACGACGGCAAGCTGCAATTGCGGGTGCTGAAGGCGGAGAAGGACAAGCTCGTCTGCACGGTGGAAGTCGGCGGCGTGATTTCGGATCGCAAGGGCGTCAACGTGCCCGACGCGCTTGTGCCGGTCCCTGCGCTCACCGAGAAGGACCGCCGCGATCTCGCCTTCGCCATCGAGCACGGGGCGGACTGGATCGGCCTGTCCTTCGTGCAGCGTCCGGAGGACGTTGCCGAGGCACGCAAGCTGATGGGTGGTTACGGCGCGCTGATGGCGAAGATCGAGAAGCCATCGGCGGTCAGCGGGCTCGACCAGATCATCGAACTGGCGGACGGCATCATGGTCGCGCGCGGCGATCTCGGTGTCGAACTCAATCCCGAGGAAGTGCCGCCCCTGCAGAAGCGGATCATCGAGGCGGCGCGCAAGACCGGCAAGCCCGTGGTGGTGGCGACCCAGATGCTCGAATCGATGATCGAGAGCCCTTCTCCGACACGTGCCGAAGTGTCCGACGTCGCCAACGCGGTCTATGACGGTGCGGATGCGGTGATGCTGTCTGCCGAGACGGCCGCCGGCGCCTGGCCGGTCGAGGCGGTGACGATTATGGACCGCATCGCCAGCCAGGTCGAAGGCGACCCGACCTATCTCGAACGCATCCACATCGCCGAAACCCCGCCCGATCCGACTACGGCTGACGCGCTGGCCCTTTCCTGCGCGCGCATTGCCGACACGCTGCCGATCGATGGCGTCATCGTCTTCACCGGCTCGGGCTCGACCGCGCGAAGGGTGGCGCGGGAACGGCCGTCCGCGCCAATGCTGGTGCTGACGCCTTCTGCAAAGACCGCGCGGCGTGTGACGCTGCTGTGGGGCGCGCATGCCGTCACCACGCGCGATATCGGCAGCTTCGAGGAGATGATCGCCAAGTGCAAGCGCATGGCGCTGCGCCACCACTTCGGCAAGGCGGGTTCGAGGCTGATCACGCTGGCAGGTGTGCCCTTCGGCACTCCGGGCTCGACCAACCTGCTGCACGTCGTCAGGCTGACCGGCAAGGAATTGGACGGGCCGGGCGAATAACCAGCGAGACAGCGCATTCCCGTGATTTTCGATGCTGGGGTAGACGTTGACTGAGCGGCATCGGGGACAGGAGAAGCTTGGCGGTTCTCGAGATCGGATCTCGCGAAGTGGCGCGGAATTGCGCCACTTCAGCCTGACAATTCGGGATACGCGTTTGCGCCGCAATGTGGTTGGAGGCCCGAGCCGGAATCGAACCGGCGTACACGGATTTGCAATCCGCTGCGTCACCACTCCGCCATCGGGCCGTCCAGGGTGTGCTTCTGGTGATGAGGTGCGCCCCCCTATCAATCGCGGCACGCAGGCGCAATCGGTTTCGCAGGATGGCGGCCCGGTTGATCGGCGATTTGGTCTGCACGAATCGCAATTAAGCCATTACGCAGGGTTCAGACGACAAGAGGCCAAGGTGGCCGGACTGATCGGACAATTGGGAGCAGGACCGTGAGCAACAGCAGCGAGAGTTCGGAATTCAAGGCCACGTCGGGCGCGAAAGGGCGCTCTGCGCTCGACAGCTATGCGCCGGTCAAGATCGGTTTCTGCGGTGCGGAGATGCGGCCGGAATACCGCAACATCCACCAGATGGCCTTCGACCGTGCCGCCGAGGCCGGGCACCTTCCGCGCAATGTCGAGATGATCGCGATTCCGGAACAGGGCCTGCCGCAGGGCACCGCTCGCAACGCGGTCGACAATTACCTGAAACTCGTCGACGAAGGCTGTATCTGCATCGCCGGGGCCTACAGTTCGGACAATGCGATCAGCGTCGCGCCGGTGGCGAAGGAAGCCAAGGTGCCGCTGATCAGCTGGGCCGGGACCGATGCGCTCCTCAACGACTGGACGTTCCGGCTTGGCAATGGCGATTGCGGCGGCGATCCGGCGTTGATGGTCAATTACCTGCGGCGCAAGGGCTTTAAGCGCGCCGGTGTGATTTCGGAATTGTCGCCCAATGGCGAAGAATATTTCATGAATTTCCGCCGCGAATGCCTGCGTTGGGGGATGGAGATTGGCGGACTGGAACTCGTGCCGCAGACGACCGACCGCATGGAGGAGCACCTTTCCAACCTCAAGAACGCTGGCTGCGATTGCCTCGTCCACATGGGCTACGGCATGCTGTTCGTGCACAACATGTTCCGGCCCGCCTTGGAGGCGATCGGCTGGGACCCGGTGCGCATCACCACCACCGCCTTCATGTTCTACCTGATGGGCTTCGATCGCTTCGAAGGCTGGTGCGGCATCGACCAGTTCTGCCCCGACAACCCCCGGGGTGAGGAATTTCGCGCTGAATACGAACGGCGCTACGGCGAGAACCCGCCGATGTATCCCAATGCGATTCCCCTGCTCGCCTACGATACGGCCGCGGTGATTGCAGAGGCGATGTTTCGCGCACCCACGCTCAATCCGGCGGGTATGAAGGTGGGTCTGGAACGCATCCGCTTCATGCCGTCGGTCACCGGTGGACCGCGCACCCACATCGCAGGAGCGCCGGGTGACCATAATCTCTTCAAGGGCGACTGGCTGCATTATTCCAAAATTGATAACGGCAAGCTCAAGTTCGAAGGGCTTTGGGAACCGCTCGACTGGTAGATCCCTGGCGTTTGCCAAGCGTGAGGCTTGCGTTATGGCTGACGAATCGAATCTTGCCGGAGAGACCCGACCATGAAAACCCGTGCCGCCGTTGCCTTCGAAGCGAAGAAACCCCTGGAGATTGTCGAACTCGATCTCGAAGGACCGAAGGAAGGCGAAGTGCTGGTCGAGATCATGGCGACGGGCATTTGCCACACC
>CAYPFE010000273.1:0-4897 GCA_964409895.1 uncultured Novosphingobium sp. | reverse complement strand
TCAATCTCGTTTGATCAGTTGTAGGCGCGTTCTCCGTGCTCGCTGATATCGAGCCCGTCATGCTCGGCTTCCGGACCAACCCGCAGGCCGGTGAGAAGCTTGGTGACGAACGCGGCGATTGCCGATCCGACAGCAGCCCACACGATGGCGACGACGACCGCGATGATCTGCGTCGTGACTTGCTCCCCCATGACATATTCTGCCGCGTTGCCCGGTCCGCCGAGCGCCGGCGAGTAGACGATGCCCGTGCCGATCGCTCCGACGATACCGGCAACGCCATGGATGCCGAAGACGTCCAGTGCATCGTCGTAGCCCAGCTTTGCCTTGAGCTTGGCGACAGCGAAGTAGGCAACGAACGAGGCAATGATGCCGAGAACGATGGCGCCGAGCGGTCCGCTGTTGCCTGCAGCAGGCGTGACAGCGACGAGGCCGGCAATGATGCCCGACGCGAAGCCGAGTGCCGAAGGCTTGTGACCCGCAAGGCGTTCGGCAAGCATCCAGGCCAGGGCACCGGCGGCCGTCGCAACGAATGTGTTGATCATTGCAAGACCTGCAGTGCCATCTGCTTCGAGCTCGGAACCGGCGTTGAAACCGAACCAGCCAACCCAGAGCAGACCCGCACCGACAAGAGTCAGCGTAAGCGAATGCGGGGGCATCGGCTCGGCAGGATAGCCATTGCGCTTGCCGAGGAACATGGCGAGCACCAGCGCCGATACGCCGGCGTTGATGTGCACGACCGTGCCACCGGCAAAGTCAAGTGCGCCCATGTCGAACAGCAGGCCGCCTCCAGCCCAAACCATGTGGGCGATCGGGAAGTAGACAATCGTCAGCCAGATCGCGGTGAACACCATTGCCGCCGAGAACTTGAGGCGTTCAACGGTCGCACCCAGGACGAGCGCGGCGGTAATTGCCGCGAAAGTCATCTGGAAGGACACGAAGACATATTCGCTGATGACCTCGTCGGAGAAGGTCGCGGCAGTGCTGTCGCTGGTCACCGAGGACAGGAAATAACTTCCGGTGCTCAGGAATTGGCTCAGCCCGCCGGTCGATTCCGGCCCGAAGGCGAGCGAATAGCCCCACGCCACCCAGATCAGCATTGCAAGGCACGCGGCGCCTCCAACCTGGGTCATGGTCGAAAGCATGTTCTTCGACCGGGTGAGACCACCGTAAAACAGTGCGAGACCCGGCAGGATCATCAGCAGCACCAGGATGGTGGCAGTCATCATCCAGGCATTGTTGCCGGGATTTGGAACGGCGGGAGCCGCTTCTGCGGCTTCCTGCGCGAATGCGGCGGTGGCGGCGAAGAGCGATGTGCCCAGCGCGCCGGCACCGCAAAGAAGTTTGCGGATCATGTTGGATTCCCTCTTGAAGGACGCGCCCATCACAGCGCTGTGTCCCCGGTTTCGCCGGTGCGGATGCGCGTGGCGGAGCCCAGATCGAATACGAAGATCTTGCCGTCGCCGATCGCTTCGGTGCTTGCCGTCTGCTGGATCGTCTCGACAATCTGTGCAGCAAGGTCATCGGGTGCCGCGACCTCGATCTTCACCTTTGGCAGCATGTTGGTGGAGTATTCCGCTCCGCGGTAGATTTCCGTCTGTCCCTTTTGCCGGCCAAAGCCCTTGACCTCGGTCACGGTCATGCCTGCAACGCCTATGGCGCCCAGCGCTTCCCGGACCTCATCGAGCTTGAACGGTTTGATGACGGCGATGATGAATTTCATGCCAATCCCCTGTCAGCCACCGGCGGATTGCCGGTCACCGCTCTACTAAGCAAAGGGCGTGCCAAACTGCTTGAGAGGCTGGAATTACGCGCCTGCACAATGCAGATTGGTGCAGCGCACAATTCTTAGTGGTCGCAATTCGGGCAGAGTGCCTAATTTTTAGGCAGAGTCAGGGTGGCCTTGATTGGCAAATGGTCTGATGCCTTTGACGCCAGCGCACTGTGGTGAGGGCTCGCATCGATCACTTGCCATTGGTGGGAGACAACGATCCTGTCGAGACCGGCGACAGGCCTCCGGCTGGGAAAACTGTTACCTGTTTCGAGCAATTGCCAGTCGCCGCCGAATTCCCGCATACAGCCCTTGCAAGATGTCCACTGGTTGAAATCTCCCATCAACACGCTTGGCAAACCTGGCGGACAGTCCGTGACATGCGACAGGACATGTCGCACCTGTTTACTACGGCGGAGGCCCGACAGGTCGAGATGCATTCCGGCAACCCGCACCCTCTGCCCGCGCACGAGAACATCGGCGCAGATAGCGCCACGCGGCTCGATGAAAGGGAGTTCAAGCAGGGTTGCGTCCAGAACCTCTGCGCCGCGCCTCACCAACAGGGCATTGCCGTGCCAACCCATGCTTGCGCGCCGCGACGAAATCGGAACCGGCTGGTAGGGCGTATGCTCGAGGATCGCCGCCAGCGGCAACGCGCTTTCCCTGCGGCCAAATCGCCGGTCGGCCTCCTGCAAGGCGATGACATCGGCATCGAGCTCTCGCAGGACGGAAATGATCCTTTCCGGCTTGCGCCGACGGTCTACGCCGATGGCCTTGCGGATGTTGTAGCTTGCGACGGTCAGTTGCACGGCAGCTCATTCGTTGTGACTGCCCCCCGGTCGCATAGATGGGATGGCATCGCTTGCAATCAACCGGCGGGCTGGGAATAGTGCCGCGACGCCCCTTCGAAGGGCAAGGCTGAAGGGGAGAATCGCGTTGGCGTTGCAGGTAATCGGGGCGGGCTATGGCCGCACAGGGACTCTCACACTCAAGACAGCGCTGGAAATGCTCGGGCTGGGCCCGTGCCACCACATGCTCGAAGTGATGGGCAATCCGGCGCAGGTGGAATTCTGGAACCGGGCTGCGGCAGGAGAACCCGTTGACTGGGAAGAGGTGTACAAGGATTACCACAGCACGGTCGATTGGCCAGGGTGCTCCTTCTATGCGGAACTCGCCGAGCGCTACCGGGATGCCAAAGTGATCCTGTCCACCCGGGATCCGGATCGCTGGTATGAGAGCATGGCGGAAACAATCCTCAAGGGCATGATCGAACAAGGCCTGGAGACCCAGGTGCCGAGGGACAACCCGATGTATTTCGGTACCGCTCTGATCGCGGAAAGGGCTTTCAATTTCGATTACAGTCGGGACGGGGCCCGCACTGCGATTGAAAGGCACAATGCCGAGGTGCGCGCCACGATTCCCGCTGCTCGCCTGCTGGAATTCGAAGTGAGCGAGGGCTGGGAGCCGCTGTGCGCCTTCCTCGGCGTGCCCGTGCCGCACCAGCCCTTCCCGCGGGCCAACGAGCGGGAGAATTTCCGCGAGCACATCGAGACGGCGAAGAGCGTCGCCCGCGACCTGAGTGCCGACTAGCGCTCCTTGGTCGCGCTGAAAGTCAGCTCCGGATTGCGCTCCTCCTGGTAGCCCACGTCCCATGCGGACTTGGCCATGAATACAGGATCGCCGTCGCGATCGCGGGCAAGGTTACCTTTATTGAAGTCGGTAAACTCGCGCAGCGCCGCATCGGAGCCAGCCAGCCAGCGCGCGGTGTCGAAGGGAGCTGCCTCGAGTATCGCCTCGACCTTGTATTCGGCCGCCAGCCGCGAAACCAGCACGTCTAGCTGCAACTGGCCGACTACCCCGACGATCCATTGCGCGCCGATCTCGGGGTAGAAAACCTGGATCACGCCTTCCTCCGACAGATCGTCGAGCGCTTTCCTCAGCTGCTTGGTCTTGGTCGGGTCCTTGAGCACGACGCGCCGCAGGATTTCCGGTGCAAAATTCGGAAGGCCCGTAAAGCGGATCTCATTCTTTTCCGACAGCGTATCACCGACGCGCAGCGTGCCGTGGTTGGGGATGCCGATGATGTCGCCAGGCTCAGCACTGTCGGCGATCTCGCGGTCCTGCGCGAAGAACAGGATCGGCGAGTGCACCGCGATCGGTTTGCCGAGCCCTGAGGGCGTCAGCTTCATCCCGCGCTTGAAGGTGCCGGAGACCAGCCGCATGAAGGCGATGCGGTCGCGGTGCTGCGGGTCCATGTTGGCCTGCACCTTGAAGATGAAGCCGCTGACTTCGCCACGATCCGGCGCGATCTCGCCGGCCTCGCTCGGCTGGGGGCGGGGCGGCGGGGCATGGCGGTCGATTGCATCGATCAGCTCTGTCACGCCGAAATTCTTGAGCGCTGAGCCGAAATAGACCGGTGTCAGATCGCCGGAGCGGTAGGCGTCGAGATCGAATTCGGGATAACCGGCCTGGGCGAGCTCGACTTCCTCGGCCACTTCCTCCGGCAGTTCCACAGCCTCATCCACCTTGCCGAGGAATTCCCGCGATGCGCCTTCAGGGCGGCTGACCCGGCCCGAGGCCAGATCGAGGATGCCCTGGAACTGCCCACCCATTCCGATCGGCCAGCTCTGCGGAGAGACGTCGAGCGCCAGCATGTCCGCGACTTCATCCAGCAGGTCGAAACAGGCGCGGCCCTCGCGGTCGACCTTGTTGACGAAGGTGATGATCGGCACCGAGCGCAACCGGCAGACCTCGAACAGCTTGCGTGTCTGCGGCTCGATGCCCTTGGCGGCATCGATCACCATCACCGCCGAATCGACCGCGGTCAGCGTTCGGTAGGTGTCTTCTGAAAAATCCTCGTGGCCCGGCGTGTCGAGCAGGTTGAAAGTGACAACCTCGCCGTCTTCATTGGCCCTCTCGAAGGTCATCACCGAGCTGGTGACGGAGATACCGCGCTGCTGCTCGATCTTCATCCAGTCCGACCGCGCGCGCCGCGCCTGCCCCCGCGCCTTGACCTCGCCGGCAAGATGGATCGCGCCGCCTTGCAGCAGCAGCTTTTCCGTCAGCGTGGTCTTGCCTGCGTCGGGATGCGAGATGATCGCGAAGGTGCGGCGGGTAGAGGTCATGAGG
>CAYPFE010000272.1:0-4902 GCA_964409895.1 uncultured Novosphingobium sp. | reverse complement strand
GGCGCGCAACCACATCGGCATGTGCAAGATCGCCATGCCGGCGCTCTACAAGGACGTGGTCGGCCGCGCGTTGGAGATCCATGGATCGCTCGGCATCAGTCTCGATATGCCCTTGGCCATGTCCTACGCCGGACACTGGTCGCTGGCCTTCGCCGACGGGCCGAGCGATGCGCACAAGTCGCAGCTGGCGCGCGCCTACATGAAGAAGGCGACGCCCGCGCCAGGCCTGTTCCCCTCAGAGCATATTCCAACCCGCACCGCTGCGGCCAGATCGCGTTATCCCAATGCTCGCGACGATTGGAAGGACAGCTGATGGACCCGCTGTTCGACTTTACTGGCAAGGTTGCGCTCGTCACCGGGGGCTCGCGGGGCATCGGCTACGAGATGGTCAAGGCCCTTACCGAGCGCGGCGCCGACGTCATCATCGCCAGCCGCAAGCTCGACAATTGCGAGGCTGTGGCGGAGGAGGTGAGGGCGCTCGGCCGCCGGGCCATGGCGATTTCCGCGCATGTCGGCAAGTGGGACCAGTGCGACGCGCTGATCGAGCAGGCCTATGGCGAGTTCGGCAAGCTCGACATCCTCATCAACAACGCCGGCATGAGCCCCGCCATGCCGAGCCACGAGGTCACCGAGCAGCTGTTCGATTCGGTGGTGAACCTGAACTTCAAGGGCCCATTTCGGCTCGCGAGCCAGGTCGCCAAGCGAATGTATGATGCGAGCGAGGCCGGGGACTTGCCTGGCGGGTGCATCATCAACGTCTCGTCCGCCGGATCGATGATGCCGTTGCCGAACACCATCCCTTACGGCTCGTCCAAGGCCGCGCTCAACGCCATGTCGAAAAGCCTCGCCTGGGAATACGCGCCGCATGTCCGGGTCAACACGCTGATGCCCGGCGCCTTCAAGACCGATATCGTCAAGGCCTGGGCCGACAAGGGCGAGGGGCCGGTACCGATCCCGCGCGGCTGGGCCGCCGAACCGCATGAAATCGTTACTGCCGCGCTGTTCATCGCCAGCCCGGCCTCGATCAACGTCACCGGCTCGATCGTGCGCTGCGACGGGGGGCAGCATTGAGCGGGCGCGGGCTGTTCGATCTGACGGGCCGGGTGGTTGTCGCAACGGGCGGCAACAGCGGCATCGGCCTTGGATTTCTCACTGGTTGCGCGAAACAGGGGGCGGATGTCGTCACCTGGGACAGCAACGCGGACGGGCACGAGGCGGCGCTCGAAACTCTGAAGGCGGCGGGTGCCGGCCGCACGCTGGCGCTGACCGTCGATGTGTCGGACGAGGACCAGGTCGCCGAGGCCATGGCCGAAACCGTCGCCAAGATGGGCCGCGTAGATTGCGCGCTCGCCAATGCCGGCTTCACGACGCGCGCCGAGAGCTTTCCGGACATGACCACCGAAATGTGGCACGAGCTTCTCGCGGTGAACCTGCACGGCGCCTTCTACACGCTGCGCGATATCTCGCGCCACATGCGAGAGCGTGCGCTGGCAGGTGACCCCGGCGGCTCCATCGTCGTCACCGGCAGCCTGTCGATCTTTCATGGCATCCAGGGGATGGAGCACTACGCGGCCGCAAAGGGCGCGCTGGCGACGGTAGTGCGCGGCATGGCGGTCGAGCTCGGCCAATACGGCATCCGCGTCAACATGATCGCGCCGGGCTTCATCATGACCACCATGACCGCCGACAGCCCCGAGGCGAAGCCGGTGATCGAGCACATGGCCAGGATCACACCGCTGGGCCGTCCCGGCGACCCTAGCGATATCGAGGGCCCTGCCGCCTATCTCGCGTCGGACGCCTCGAAATTCCAGACCGGCGACACGCTCGTTCTCGACGGCGGACGGCTGGTGAAGAACCTGTAGGGCGGTGAAGGCGCTGCCCGGACATATCGGAGCGGTTTCCTACAACCCATCCTTTGGGATATGCAGGAGAGCTGCATGGCCAAAGTGAGGCGATCTTGCGCAAGGTGACAGTCCGGTTTGAAAGTGTCACCTTGCAGATGATGGAAGTTCACATCCGAAGAAAGCGCATCGAGCTGATGAATTCAGATATTGTCGTTTTAATATAGCTATACGAGAACCATTTCTAAGTCGGAATAGAGCCCAAGTTGACAGAGTTTCGCCGTAGTGTTGGCGTCAACTCCTCAACCGCTGGATTGCCCATATTCCTGGCCATACCGAGGAGAAGTCCATGCCCCGCGCCGTGATCGCCGATGAGTTCGGACCGCCCGAAAGCTATGAGCTGCGCGAGCGCGATCCCGGGCCGCCGGGGAGGAGCGAGGTGCGCGTGGCGATCAAGTTCGCCGGGATTTCCTATGTCGATGTGCTGACCGCCATGGGCAAGTACCAGTTCAAACCGCCGCTGCCCTATATCCCCGGAAGCGAGGCCTCGGGCATCATCGAGGCGTTGGGCGAGGGTGTAGAGGGGCTGGCAATCGGCGATCCGGTCATGGTCGGCGGGATGGGCGGGCAGTTTTGCGCGGCCAACAATTTCTCCGTGAACAACGTGACACCCGTCCCCGATGGCATGTCGCTGGAAACCGCTTCTGTGTTCTCGGTCAACTACGGCACCGCACACCACGCGTTGGTCGACCGGGGTCGCGCCAAACCCGGCGAGACGCTGCTGGTGCTGGGCGCGGCGGGCGGAACCGGTTTTGCCGCGGTGCAAGTCGGGAAGCACCTGGGTTTGCGCGTCATCGCCTCGGCATCCAGCGAAGCCAAGCGCGCGGCCGCGCTCGCGGGCGGGGCCGATGCGGTGGTCGAAACCGGTGCGGAGGACTGGCGCGACCAGATCAAGGCGGCGAACAACGGCAAGCCGGTCGATCTCATCTTCGATCCGGTCGGCGGCGACCTCACCGAACTCGCCTTCCGCAACCTCGGTTACGACGGGCGCCACCTCGTCATCGGCTTCACCGCCGGCATCGCCAAGCTGCCGACCAACCTGCCTCTCCTCAAATGCGCGAGCCTCGTCGGCGTGCAGATGCTCGGGCAGTCAATCAACCGCCCCGAGGAAGCCGAAGCCAACCGTCGCGCGACACTGGCCATCGGTGCAAGCGGTGCGCTCCAGCCCGCCATTGCCGCGCGCTACCCGATCGAGGATTACGTGGCAGCGATGGAAGAGGCCTTTTCCGGCAAGGCGGCGGGCAGGGTGCTGCTGGTCATGGGGTGAGGGTGCGCCATCCGAACTTGCGAGGATGGGCAATCGATGTGCATTGGCGATTAGTGTGTTACTCGCAGACCCTGGCCATGCAGATCCTTCACGATGCATCGAGTTTTCGGGCCGAAATCTGTGTCTTCGCCCAAAACCCACGGAGTGTATTCTTCTCCCACTTTACGCAGATTGAAATCAGGAACACCGCATCGCTAAGCTGCCTGAACGATATCCTGCTTGTTTGCCCAACAGACGCCCGGATCGGAGCAGAAGCGGTCCGCGCATGACGAAACGACAAGCAGCAAGACTGGTAGGGAGTGTGCCGCTTTCACGCCAAATTTTCGTGAAACGTCTTTCCTACCCATTTCTCGTTGCTTTACCTTCTGCCTATGTCTTGCCCGGAGCCCGTCCCGCAGTCCACAAGGTGACACATTTCCCTTGGGCAGTGTCACCCTGTCAACTTCACCGGATTTTCAGCAGCCCGCCCGGAATTGCAGCGGCGTCATCCCCGTCCAGCGCTTGAAGGCGCGACCGAAGCTGGTCTGTTCGCCGTAGCCAAGCTTCTCCGCGATCTCGTCGAGGGTCAGGCGGCGCTGGGCGAGGTGGGCGCGGGCAAGAACCTCGCGTTCCGCCTCTACCAGTTCGGAAAAGCGCGCGTTCTCGCTGGCCAGCCGCGACTGCAGGGTGCGCACCGACATGCCGAGCTTGTCGGCACAGCGTTCGATCGTGCAATTGCCGCTGGCGAGCGAGCCCCGGATGTAGCTTGTCACCCGGTCGTTCAGCGAGTCGCTGCAGGCGGCCTTGACCGTCTCCAGATAGGAGCCGAGCAGGTTGAACAGCAGCCGGTTCGCCGTCGGCACCGGCTGTTCCAGCGAATGGACCGAAAAGGCGATGGAATTGCGCGAGCTGCGGCTTTTGACCTTGCAGCCAAGCAGCCTCTCGAGCTCCGGCATGTCGCTGGGCCTGGTGTCGACCGAGAGACTGATCCAGTCCGGCCGGAATGTGGGCCCGCCCATCGCCTGGAGCAGCTTCACGTTGAGCATCGCGGCCTGGTAATTCGCCTGGTCGTTGATGCCGATGTCGGCATTGACGAGCCAGGTCAGTTCCGCGGTTTCACGGCCCTCGATCAGCACTACCTCGCAGTCCGGCGCATGGACGACGGGCAGGTAGTCGATCAGGCAGCGCACCCCGGCGCGGAATGTCGGTGCGGCCCGGCACAGTGCTGTGACGCAGCCGAACACCTCGGGATCCTGCAGGGTCGCGATGTGCAGGCCGAACAGTGGATCGTCGAAAAGGGTGCTGCAATATTCGAAGGTGTCGGCCAGCTGTCCGGGCGCGATCAGGCTTTCGGGATCGGACAGCACGCGCGGGTCCATGCCGTGGCGCTCAACGATGCCGCGAGCATCGCGTCCGAGCATGCGGGCGACATTGGCAAGGCCTGCCAGATTGGCGGCGCGGACCTGGCCGCCGCCCGGCATCAGGTCGAGCGGACCATCGAGGGTGAAGAAGGTTTCCTGCGCCATGTCTGTTGCCATTCCGGTTTCTGAATGCGGTGAGAGGGCTTCCCAAGCCTGCCGGCGTGCAATATCGAGAAGTCTGCACAGATTGCCAATACCCCACGGCTTGCCTGTGGCAGCAGGCAAGAAGCCATATTTGGGAGAAGACTGGATGGCCGACCTCGACACGATCGCGAAGCACAAGGCTGTCGCCGCCGATCACGTCCTCTACGAGAAGGACCCGAAGACCAAGATC
>CAYPFE010000271.1:0-4913 GCA_964409895.1 uncultured Novosphingobium sp. | reverse complement strand
GCGTATCGCTTCATCCCTCGGGCTCGGTCAGGCGACTGCGGCGACGGCGTGCCTGGGGTGCCACGCGACCTTTGCGCCGGCTTCCCAGCGGGGCGACCGCTTCCTGCTGTCAGACGGCGTCGGCTGCGAATCGTGCCACGGGGCGTCGTCCGGCTGGCTGTCGGGGCACTATGCCGTGCCCGCGACCCATGCTTCGAACGTGTCGTCCGGGCTTGTCGAGCTCAACAATCCGAAAGTCCGGGCGTCGGTCTGTCTCGATTGCCATTTCGGGAGCGAGGCGCCGGGCCAGTTCGTGACGCACGGGATGATGGCGGCCGGCCATCCCCGCGTCTCCTTCGAGCTCGATCTGTTCTCGGCGATGCAGCAGCATTACGACTTCGATGCCGACTACAAGCGCCGCAAGACCCAGCCGGACAGCGTGCAGGTCTGGGCCGTGGGCCAGGCCGAGGCAGTCAAGCGGTCGACCAGGCTTTTCGGCAACGCGAAGTTCGGCACCGAGGGTATCTTCCCTCAATATTACTTCTACGATTGTCACAGCTGCCACCGCCAGATCTCGGACAACCCGACAGCAAGCCGCAGGTTCGAGACCAATCCGGGACGGCCGATGCCTTTCGGGCTGGCGCCCTATAATGACGAAAATATCATCATGCTGTCGGCGGTCTCCAGGATCCTCGCGCCGGGACAGGCAGAACGCTTCGACGCCGCCAGCCGCAGTTTCCACAAGGCGATGGGCGAGGGGCGTTCGCAGGCAGTCGCTGCCGCCGCCCAGCTGCATACCGCGGCCGATGCGCTGTCCGGGGCGCTTGCGGCGCGAGGCAACTCGGGCGACACCGCGTTCCGGGTCATCGAAGCAGTGGGAAGCAAGGCGATATCGCCTCGGTTCACCGATTACGCCGGATCGGCGCAGGCGGTGATGGCCGTCGATACGCTGCTCAATTCGCTGGTGAGCGACGGACGCATCACTGTCGGCGCGGCGGCAGGTATTCGCGGAAACATCAACCGCGCCTATGCCGCTGTCGGCAGCCCCGAGCGCTATGACCCGTCCCAGTTCCGCGCCGCGCTTGGCCGTGCGGTCAACAGCATTGGAGCGCTTCGCTGATGCGCCGGATCGCCCTTTATGCATCGAGCGCCGCGCTCGCCCTGCTGACGGCTTGCGGCGGCGGCACGCCGGGGGCCGGCAACGATGCCGGTACCGGAACCCCGGCACCGGCACCCGCGCCCGCTCCGGCGGTCGGCCCCTATGCCATCCCGGCAAGCCAGGCACTGACCGTAGCCGACGTGCAGCGTGTCATTGCCCAGGCGGTCGGAGAAGCCCAGGCGCAGAACCTGCCGTCTGTGATTGCCGTGGTTGACCGGGTCGGCAACGTGCTGGCGGTGTTCCAGATGAACGGCGCCCCACCGACGATGCTGACCAGCCGGCTGACAGCTACCGGGGTCATCAACAATCCCAATGTCGATGCCCAGGGCCTGACAGTGCCGGCGTCACTGGGAGCGATCGCCAAGGCCGTCACCGGGGCCTATCTTTCGAGCA
Source organism: uncultured Novosphingobium sp. (assembly GCA_964409895.1). GTDB lineage: Bacteria > Pseudomonadota > Alphaproteobacteria > Sphingomonadales > Sphingomonadaceae > Novosphingobium. The sequence goes on along the minus strand of CAYPFE010000271.1, from coordinate 3,382 downwards.
GCGGCAATGCCTTTTCGACCCGGACCGCGAGCCAGATCGTGCAGGCGAACTTCCCCCCGGCGCCGACCACGGTGGGGCTGGAAAGCGGGCCGCTGTTCGGCGTGCAGTTCAGCCAGCTGCCGTGTTCCGATCTCAATACCCGTTTCAAGGCAGCCGGAGCGGATGCCTTCATCGGCCCGAAGCGCTCGCCGCTGGGCCTTGCCGCCGACCCCGGCGGTCTGCCGCTGTACAAGAACGGGGTCGTGGTGGGCGCCATCGGTGTGATGGGTGATGGCGACTATGGTTTGGATCCCAACACGCTTGACATCGATAACGACGCCGAGGAGCTCATCGCGCTGGCAGGGATACAGGGCTTCGCGCCGCCCGACGCCATCACCGCCGACAAGATTGCCGCCGACGGCACCAGCCTGCGCTTCAGCGATGCCAAGGCGGGGGATCTCTCTCCACTGCAAACCAGCTTTGCGGCGGTGAACGGCGCTGCCGGGAACCTCGTCGCGGTCAATGGCTACTTTGCCGGGGCGATCATCGCCGGGACCGCCTATGGCTCCGAGGCGAGCGGCTACCGCCAGGCAAATGGTGGCGACTTTGCGTTCAACGACGCCTTTGTGCTCAGCAACGGCTCGGGGAATAACCGTTTCCCGATCAGGGCAGCGACTGACGCGGCGGCTGTCGCCCAGCCGCTGACTGCCGCCGAAGTGCGCGGGATTCTCGAGGAAGCCTTCAAGATCGCGCGCCGGTCTCGCGGGCAGATTCGCAAGCCCGTCGACAGCCAGGCTCAGGTCACGATCAGCCTGGTCGATACCTTCGGAGCCGTGCTCGGGGTCGTCCGCACGCCCGATGCGCCGATCTTCGGCACCGACGTGTCGTTGCAGAAGGCGCGGACGGTTGGGTTCTTCGCCAATGCGCTGGCCGCACAGCAGCTGCTCAACAATCCCGATCCGGAGATCCCCGCGTTCGTCCAGCGTGCGCGCACCTTCTTCGGCGATCCCAACGCGCTGACCGGCAAGGTCGCGTTCGGCGCCAGGGCGATCGGCAACATTTCGCGCCCGCACTTCCCCGATGGCGAGGCGGCGCAGCCAGAGGGACCGTTCTCGCGGCCGATCGAGGATTTCAACCCATTCGCGACCGGCCTGCAGGTGGCGCTGATCGCCCAGAATATCCTGCAGCACGCAGGCTTCGTCCTGAATCCGGCAAATCCCGACACCGAACAGCAGTGCACCAAGGTCGCTGCGACTGCGACCGGCCAGCGGCGGCTCGCCAACGGCATCCAGATATTCTCGGGCGGCGTTCCGATCTATCGCGGCGATACGCTGGTGGGTGCCATCGGAGTATCGGGCGACGGCATCGACCAGGATGACATGATCAGTTTCCTGGGCGTGCACAACGGCGGCCAGCGCGTCGGATCGGTCGGCAATGCGCCGTCGGCGATCCGCTCGGACAAGGTTGTCGTCAACGTCGGGGCCGGCGTGCGGCTGCGCTATGTCAATTGCCCGTTTGCGCCGTTCCTTGACACAAGCGAGCAGAATGTCTGCGAGGGACTGTAGTCATGGCGGTCCCGATGTTGCTCCTGCCTCTGATGCTCGCCGAACCGATGGCCGACGCCACTGCAACCGGCGCGCCGGAAGAAGAGGCCCGGCCGGCCGGGTCGGCTAGCGCAACCGCGGCTGCCGGATGCATTGTCGACGATGACCTCAACATCATTTGCCCTCCCGGCGTGATCCTGGCGCCTGACGAGGTCAATCCCGACATTCTGGAGGGCCGCCGCCGGCCCGGTTTCGAGGCGGCGCTGCCTGAGCGGGTGACGCAGGACAATCCAGGCGCGGTGCGTGCGCCACCTCCCGAAGCCTTCCCGGTCGACCAGATCCCGATTCCCGACCGCTGGCGGCTCATCGAGTCACTGGGCCTGGTCAAGGAGAAGTGGCTCGATCCCTATCACCAGAACACCTACAAGGGTGACCGGCCGATCAACCCCGAGAAGGTGAAATGGCTGCCGATCAAGGGTGACGACTGGTTCTTCGTCGCGAACCTTGTGTCCGACACGGTGTTCGAACCGCGCACCTTCCCGATCCCCGTGGGCCTTCAGACCACCACACGGCCGGACAGCCTCGACGTCTTCGGCAAGGACGCGAGCTACGTTTTCTCGCAGACCTTCATCGCCGGCTTCGCGCTGATCAAGGGCCAGACTGCCTACAAGCCACCCGATGTCGAATACCGGGTGACGCTGGCAATGAACGTCAATCACGTGAACGTGCCGGAACGCCGCGTGCTGTTCGTCGAGCCATCCAAGAAATCCCGTCGCACCGATCATTTCCTCGGTGTGCAGGAAGCCTTCATCGACTATCACTTCCGCAACACCTCGGCGCGTTACGACTTCGATTCGATCCGCGTCGGTATCCAGCCCTTCCAGGCCGATTTCCGCGGCTTCCTGTTCAACGACAACCAGTTGGGCATCCGCTTCTTCGGCACGCGCGACAACAACCGTTTCCAGTACAATTTCGGAGCGTTCTGGCGGCTGGAAAAGGATACCAACAGCGGCCTCAACGCGATCCTGCAAAGGCCGCGCAAGGACTGGATATTCTATGCCAATCTCTACCGGCAGGACTTCCTGATCCCCAGCCTGACCAGCCAGATCACCGTGGTCTACAACCGCAATCGCGAGGCGAACCAGATCGAGATCGACGACAACGGCTTCCCGGTTCGCCCGGCGCTGTTGGGAGACTTGCGCGGGCGGAACTACGACGTCGTCTACTTCGGCTACAACGCGGACGGGCGCATCGGGAGGATAAATCTCACCGCATCAGCCTATTATGCCTTCGGCAAGGACGACAACAGCTTCTTCACCAGCGAAAACGCGGACATCCGCGCCTATTTCGCGGCGGCCGAACTGAGCTATGACCGCGCATGGGCGCGCTTCCGCCTGTCGGCGCTCTATGCCTCGGGGGATGGCGATCCGTTCGACAACAAGGAAACCGGTTTCGACGCAATCTTCGAGAATCCGGTCTTTGCAGGGGCCGACACCAGCTACTGGATTCGCCAGACCATTCCCTTCGCGGGCGGCGGTCGAGCGATTTCGGTCAACGGGCGCAACGGTATCCTCAACTCGCTGCGCTCGTCGAAGGAGCAGGGCCAGTCCAACTTCAACAATCCCGGCACGATCCTGCTGGGCGCCGGCGGCGATTTCGACCTGACGCCGGAGTTCCGCCTTTCCGTCAACGCCAACCACCTGTGGTACGAGAACACCGCGACGCTGCAGGCGCTGCGCAACGAAGGGACGATCCCGAAGGACATCGGCTGGGACCTTTCGGCCTCGACGATCTGGCGGCCCAAGGCGACCCAGAACATCGTCATGCGGCTGTCCGCTGCGGCCCTGGTTCCGGGCAAG
>CAYPFE010000270.1:0-4956 GCA_964409895.1 uncultured Novosphingobium sp. | reverse complement strand
CCGGCGGCGCGGTCGGCTACACGATGGACAAGCAGATCAAGGAATTGCGGGAATCGACCGCCGGCTCCGGCGTGGACGTCACCGAGGCGGACGATGGCCAGTCGATCCTGGTCAACTTGCCGGACGGCGTGACCTTCGATGTCGATTCATCGAGCCTCAAGCCGGAATTCCGCGCGACACTGGACCAGATCGCGGAAAGCATGACGCGCTATCCCAACAGCCTGATCGACGTCTACGGCCATACCGATTCGACCGGCTCCGACCAGTACAACCAGGCGCTGTCCGAAAGGCGGGCCTCGACCGTCGCCAACTATCTGGTGATGCGCGGGGTTTCGGCGGCACGCATCCGCAGCCAGGGCTTCGGCGAGACCATGCCGATCGCCAGCAACGAGACGATCGAGGGCCGTGCCCGCAACCGCCGGGTCGAGATCAAGATCGTGCCGATCAGCCAGGAGCAGGTCCAGGCGGCACAACGGCAGGGCAACTAGCTTTCCTTCGCAGCGATTTCCTTGGCAACGTCCGCGAGCCTCTCGACTGCCGCCTGATGGATTGCAGGCGAGGTCGTCAGCACGCCAAAGGCGCGCGGATCATGCTTGTTGTAATTTAGCGGCTGGCCGAACACATCGGTGACGGCAGCCCCCGCTTCCCGTGCGATCAGCGCGGCGGCGGCAAGGTCCCACTCGAAGCCCCATTTCATCGTCGCGACGATGTCAGCCTCGTCGGCTGCGACCATCGCCATGCGCAGAGCGATGGAATTGGGTTGGGATACGCGGGTAAAATCCGGAACGTCTCGCACGCCGCTGCCGAGCGGCATGCGCGCACCCTGGAGTTCCGACCGGCTGCTCCCTGAAAGCCGTTCGCCGTTGCGCCAGCTGCCCTTGCCCGATTCGCCGTGCCAGAACTCCCCCTGCTCGTCGCGGCGGCGGGATGGTGCATAGAGGTAGCCCAACAGGGGCCGAGAGGCGCTGACCAGCGCCACCGAAATCGCCCAGCCCTCGCGTCCGCGGATATAGTCACGCGTGCCGTCGATCGGATCGACCAGCCAGACGAGGCTGCCATCCATCCGGTGCGGCGCGTCGGCCGTTTCCTCCGACAGCCAGCCGGCGGACGGGAGCAGTGCGGCCAGCTCCCGCTTGAGAAACTCGTTGACGGCCAAGTCGGCTTCCGAGACCGGATCGCCGGGATTCTTTTCCCAGACTTCCAATGCGTGGCCATCGCCGGGCCAGCCGGCGAGCGCAATTTCGCCTGCCTTGCGGACGATGGCTTCGAGACGGGCGCGGTCGATCATTGCGTCAATTTCGCTTGGGTCTGGCGGGATTGCCGGATGCATCCGACATTGGAGCATTGCCGGGACTTTTCAAGTTCGGACGGATATGCTTATGGGCCCGGGCAATACTGCCCCTCCAGCGAAACCGTGCCTCAGGAAGCGACGCCACATGAACATTCACGAATACCAGGCCAAGGAACTTCTCGCGAAATTCGGCGTCGGTGTGCCGGCCGGCCATGCTGCGCTGAGCGTGGAAGAGGCGGTCGAAGGCGCGAAGCAGCTGCCGGGGCCTCTCTATGTCGTGAAGGCGCAGATTCATGCGGGCGGACGCGGCAAGGGCAAGTTCAAGGAGCTTTCCGCCGACGCAAAGGGCGGCGTCCGCCTGTCGAAATCCGTCGAGGAAGTCGAAGCCAATGCCAGGGAAATGCTCGGCAACACGCTGGTGACCGTGCAGACCGGCGAGGCCGGCAAGCAGGTCAATCGGCTTTATGTGACGGACGGCGTCGATATCGCCGAGGAATTTTACCTGTCGATGCTGGTCGACCGCGCCACGGGCCGTGTCGCGATGATCGTGTCGACCGAAGGCGGCATTGACATCGAGACCGTCGCGCACGAGACGCCGGAAAAGATCGTCACCATCACCATCGATCCGGCGCAAGGCTTTATGCCGCACCATGGCCGCGCGGTGGCCTTTGGCCTCAAGCTCGAAGGCGATCTCAACAAGCAGGCGCAGAAGCTTGCCAGGCAGCTGTATGAGGCCTTCATGGCGCTCGACTGCTCGATGCTGGAGATCAACCCGCTGGTCCAGACCGTGGACGGCAAGCTGCTGGTGCTCGACACCAAGATGAGCTTCGATTCGAACGCGCTTTACCGCCATCCCCATGTCGAGGCGCTGCGCGACGAGACCGAGGAAGACCCGGCCGAAGTCGAGGCCAGCAAGCACGATCTCGCCTATATCAAGCTCGACGGAAATATCGGCTGCATGGTCAACGGCGCCGGCCTCGCCATGGCGACGATGGACATCATCAAGCTGAACGGCGCCTTCCCGGCGAACTTCCTCGATGTCGGTGGCGGCGCTTCCAAGGAAAAGGTGACGGCGGCCTTCAAGATCATCCTCTCGGACCCGGCGGTCGAAGGCATCCTCGTCAACATCTTCGGCGGCATCATGCGCTGCGACACCATCGCCGAAGGCATCGTCGAGGCCGCCAAGGACGTAAACCTGTCGGTCCCGCTGGTGGTCCGCCTCGAAGGCACCAATGTCGAACAGGGCAAGGCGATCCTGGAGAACTCCGGCCTGCCGATCGTCTCGGCCAGCGACCTCGGCGATGCGGCGAGGAAGATTGTCGCGGAAGTGAAGCAGGCGGCCTAGGCGCTCTCAGCGCTCCCAGATGAATTCCAGCATGTGGCCGATCTGCCGCCTTAGGTCGAGGTAGATGTAGCTCGACCCTTCCTCGGCATGGCCGAGCACCGGGGTGTCGATGCCGTTCGCCGCAGCGGCCTGTTCCACCATGTCCCATTCGGCCCGGTTCTCGATTCGCGTGGCGAAGTGGTGGAAAGCGATGTCGTCCGGGTCGGCAGGCAGAAGCTGGCGGTAGACTTGGTCCTTGCCGCCTGCCGGACAGATCGCTTCCAGCGCCCAGCCGCCGACATCGGCAACCACGAAATCGATGATCGCCTGCCCGCCGGGCACTTCAATCGGAATACCATCGTAACCCGTGAACGCGCAAACGCCGTACATCGCCTCCAGCCTGCGCTTTCCCGCCTCCAGATCGGACGTGACATAGGCGGCGTGGATGATGCGGAATGGGGGCAGTTTCAGTGCGGTCATGGCTCTCTCCGGGGGCAAGGCTATCCGGGCAGAACGGGCTGTCAAGCCGCTCCGCCGGGGCGATCCCTGCAGCAAACCATGCACCTCGGGGCTTGACCTTTTTCGCAGGTGCGGCAATGGCGCACCCACGATTCATTTAATCGACCGGCTAAATTCGAACCGTCCCGACAAGAGGAAGGACCTTTCGCTATGAAAATACTCGTGCCCGTCAAGCGGGTGATCGATTACAACGTCAAGCCGCGGGTCAAGTCCGATGGCTCCGGCGTCGACCTTGCCAACGTCAAGATGAGCATGAACCCCTTCGACGAAATCGCCGTCGAAGAGGCCATTCGTCTCAAGGAAGCAGGCAGTGCCGAAGAGATCATTGCGGTCTCGATCGGCCCGGCCAAGGCTCAGGAAACACTGCGCACCGCGCTCGCCATGGGCGCGGATCGTGCGATCCTGGTCGAAACCGACGACGAAGTCGAACCGCTCGCCGTCGCCAAGATCCTCAAAGGCGTCGCCGACGAGGAAGGCCCTGGCATGATCATCCTCGGCAAGCAGGCGATCGACGACGATTCGAACCAGACCGGCCAGATGCTCGCGGCCCTGCTCGGCCGCCCGCAGGGCACCTTCGCCAGCAAGGTGGTGATCGAAGGGGACAGCGTGTCGGTGACCCGCGAAGTCGATGGCGGCCTCGAGACGGTGAAGCTCGCCATGCCCGCGGTGATCACCACCGACCTTCGCCTGAACGAGCCGCGCTATGCCTCGCTGCCCAACATCATGAAGGCGAAGAAGAAGCCGCTCGATACCAAGAGCCCGGCGGATTACGGCGTCGACACCGCCCCGCGCCTCAAGACGCTCAACGTCAGCGAGCCGCCGGTCCGCCAGGCCGGGATCAAGGTCGAGGACGTCGACCAGCTCGTCGCCAAGCTCAAGGACATGGGCATCGCCTGAGGGCGGCCCATCCGGATAAGGACACAAGATCATGAAGACTCTCGTCTGGGTCGAACACGACAACGAAACCGTCAAGGACGCTACCCTGTCCGCCGTCACAGCCGCCGGCAAGCTCGGTGAAGTCCACCTGCTGGTCGCGGGCGCGGGCTGTGCGGGCGTGGCCGATGCCGCCGCCGGGATCGCAGGCGCTGCGAAAGTGCTGCTGGCCGACGATGCCGCCTATGCCAATGGCCTTGCCGAGAATGTCGCGCCGCTGATCGTCCAGCTGATGGGCGATCACGATGCCTTCGTTGCGCCAGCCACCACGCATGGCAAGAACATCTCGCCGCGCGTCGCCGCGCTGATGGACGTGATGCAGATTTCCGACATCCTTTCGGTCGAGGGAGAGAAGACCTTCACCCGCCCGACCTATGCCGGTAACGCCACCGCCACGGTCGAAAGCTCCGATGCCAAGCTCGTCATCACCGTGCGCGGCACCGCCTTCGAAAAGGCTGCCGCATCGGGCGGTTCTGCAGCGGTCGAGGCCGTAGGCGGCCCCGGCGACGCCGGTTTGTCCAGCTTTGTCGGCGCCGAAATTGCCGAACTGGAGCGCCCGGAACTGACTTCGGCAAAGATCATCGTTTCCGGCGGCCGCGCGCTCAAGGATTCGGCGACTTTCGAGGAACACATCATGCCGCTCGCCGACAAGCTCGGCGCTGCCGTCGGCGCCAGCCGCGCCGCAGTCGACGCGGGCTATGTCCCCAACGACTACCAGGTCGGCCAGACCGGCAAGATCGTCGCTCCGGAAGTCTATATCGCCATCGGCATCTCCGGCGCGATCCAGCACCTTGCCGGCATGAAGGACTCCAAGACCATCATCGCGATCAACAAGGACGAGGACGCCCCGATCTTCCAGGTCGCCGACATCGGCCTGGTCGCGGATCTG
>CAYPFE010000269.1:3960-4968 GCA_964409895.1 uncultured Novosphingobium sp. | reverse complement strand
CATTTGCAGCACATGCTCCATCTTGGTGACCCGGCTCTGGCCTCTCTGCGTGTCATCCGCGCCAGTCGCGAACCGTGGCGAGGAGCTGCTCGACATGGGCTATCGGAGTTTCCTTGCCGATGCCGTGTCCAAGATTGAACACATGAGGCCTGTCGGCAAAGCAATCAAGCACTCGCTTTGCCTGACGATCCAGCTCGTCACCGCCGGCGAGCAGAAGCAAGGGATCGAGATTCCCCTGCACCGGCAAGCCATAGGGCAACGCGCGCGCTGCCCACACGGGATCGATGGTTTCATCGATGCCGATGGCATCCACGCCGGTTTCGCGCGCATAGGCGGGCAGTTTCTCGCCCGATCCCTTGGGGAACCCGATCACGGGAAGATCCGGGTAGCTCTCCTTAAGCGCGGCGACGATGCGGGCGTTGGGTGAAATGACCCAACGCTCGAACTCCGATGGTGCCAGCGATCCCGCCCAACTGTCGAACAGCTGCACCGCCTCGGCGCCGGCCTCGACCTGCCCTGCAAGATAACCGACGGTCACCTCGACGATCGAATCGACGATCGTCTGAAAGGCCTCGGGATCGCGATAGGCCATCGCCCGGGTCTGATACTGGTCGCGGCTGCCTTCGCCGGTGACCATATAGGTCGCGACCGTCCAGGGGCTGCCGGCAAAGCCGAGCAAAGTGGTTTCCGGTCCCAGACCGGCCTTCACCCTGGCCACCGTCTCATAGATCGGCGAAAGCCTGTCAGGCACCGCCCGCAGGCTCTCAAGCGACGCATCCACCAGGCGCGGCGACAGCACCGGTCCTTCGCCGGCCAGGAACTGCAGGTCCTGCCCCATGGCATAGGGTACGATGAGAATGTCAGAAAACAGAATCGCGCCATCGAATCCGAAACGGCGGATCGGCTGCAGAGTGATCTCGGCCGCGGCATCGCTGTCATAGACCAGCGGCAGAAACCCGCCCTTCGCCGCTCTCAGCTCGCGATATTCGGGCAAGTAGCGCCCAGCCT
>CAYPFE010000269.1:0-3950 GCA_964409895.1 uncultured Novosphingobium sp. | reverse complement strand
GAAGACCGGGCATCGGATCGGATTCCATCAAAAACAATAATATTTAATATAGGATTCTGTTGTTTATGGGCATGTGAATATCGGGGAAGAACGCGCCTTGCCCGATTTGTCCCGCAATGAACAGGCCAAAGCCATCCGCGACTCCTGTCACACGCGCGTCAAGCAGGTTTTATCCACTCAATCCCCAACCTGTGAAAATCGAAGCTCCCCTGTCCACAAAGTACCGGCAGATTTCGGCATGTCGGGCACAGATTGACCCCTGCGAGTTGTCACCGGTGTGATCCCATGGTTTATGCAATGGCTTTCCACAAGCTTCGCCAGGATCAGCCCGGCCCGATGGCCCACTTCAACCTCCACCTTCTATCGGATTCGACAGGCGAGACCCTGGAAATGGTCGCCAAGGCTGCATTGGCGCAGTTCGATGTCGGCGATGTCACGCGCCACCTCTGGCCGATGGTGCGGTCTCCGCAAAATCTGGACCGGATCATCACGGATATCGAAAATAATCCGGGCCTTGTCCTTTATACGATCGTCAACAACGATACTCGCAAGCGACTTGAGGAGCTATGCGCCTCGCTGAACATCCCGGCGATTGCGATACTCGATAAGGTGGCCGATGCTTTGGAAGACCTGCTCGGACAGGAAGCGAAGGGCCGGCCGGGACGCCAGCACCGCCTTGACGAGGAATATTTCGCGCGCGTCGATGCGATCAATTACACCTTCGCGCATGACGACGGTGCCAGCTGGGAGGGCTGGGAGCAGGCCGATATCGTGCTTGCAGGCGTTTCGCGCACGTCGAAGACGCCGACGAGCATCTATCTCGCCAATCGCGGTTACAAGGTCGCAAATATCCCGATCGTGGTGGAAAGTCCGCCGCCCAAGGCCCTGTTCGGATTGCGCAGGCCGCTGGTTGTAGGGCTGACCACCGCTCCGGACCGGCTGATCCAGGTGAGACGCAACCGGCTGCTTTCGCTCAACCAGTCTCCGGATACGGACTATGTCGATGCCGAAAGGGTGGCGAACGAAGTCAAGTTCGCGAGGCGGATGTTCGCCGACAACGACTGGCCGGTCGTCGATGTTACTCGCCGGTCTATCGAGGAAACGGCTGCCGCGGTGCTCAATTTCCACAACGAGCGTAAGGCGTCGAGCGGTTCGGGCGCTACGGGGTCAGTCCCGTCATGATCGTTCTGGCCTCCAAAAGCGCGTCGCGCCGTGCGATGCTCGACGCTGCGGGCGTTTCCTATGCGTCAGTCCCGGCCGGTCTTGACGAACGGGCGATCGAGGAGGGTCTGGCCGGTGCATCGCCCGAGGAGGTTGCCCTCGCCCTGGCAAAGGCCAAGGCACTGGCTGTATCTCGCGAACAGCCGGGCGCCCTTGTTCTGGGAAGCGATTCGCTCGTTACCGTCGAGGGCAGGCGCTTCGACAAGCCCGCCGATCGTGATGACGCGGTTCGTCATCTGCGGTTCTTTTCGGGAAAGAAGATGCAGCTCCACAGCGCGGCTGCCCTTGCGCGCGATGACAATGTGGTCTTTGCCCATGCGGATATGGCGGTTCTCTCCGTCAGGGATCTGTCGGAGGCATTCATCGCAACCTATCTCGATGAGGAGTGGCCCGAAGTGGGCAATTGTGTCGGCGTGTTCCGGATAGAAGGGCGCGGCGTGCATCTCTTCGACAGGATCGAAGGTGATCAGTTCACCGTGCTGGGCATGCCGCTGTTACCGGTGCTGGCCGCGTTGCGCGAGTCAGGGGAGTTGCCGCAATGAGCCGCCCTTACGCCGAAGTGATCGGCGATCCGATCGCGCATTCGAAATCGCCTTTGATTCACAATTTCTGGCTGGGGAAGCTCGGTATCGATGCCGAGTACCGGGCTTGTCATGTGCGGCCGGAGCAGTTGGCGGATTATTTCGCGCAGAGACGCAGAGACGTGGATTGGCGGGGCTGCAATGTCACGATTCCGCATAAAACAGCAGCCCTGCAGTCGGTCGATGGTCTGCTGCCTGGCTACCCAGACATTGGTGCGATCAACTTAGTTGTTCCACGAGAAAGAGGGCTTTTGGGGGGGAACACTGACTGCGATGGCGTAGCTGGTCCAATCAATCTCTTCCATGACAAAGCATTTGATTACAAAACGGTGCCTCCGCGAAGAGTTGGAATCATTGGAGCAGGCGGCGCAGCGCGCGCGGCAGTTGCGACGCTCAAGGCGCTAGGCTGGGTATGTGAATGGCGCATTGCCGTGCGAAACGCCGAACGTGGCGCCGAGTTACTCGAAGAATTCGAAATCGATGGTGCGGTGGTGGAAATATCTGATCGCGCATTGGAAGGCCTCGATATTGTGATCAATGCCAGCGCAATGGGATTGAACGACAATAGCGAAAGTTCGCTCTCACTGTCCGGTTTGGATGGTGGTCCGATAAGACCCGTTGTATTTGATATGGTCTATTCGCCACACGAAACTGGCCTCATACGCGCCGCCAAAAAGCAACATTTCGAAGTCATCTATGGTTTGGACATGCTGATTGCGCAGGCATCGGGCGCGTTCGATCATTTCTTTCATCAAAGTCCGCCGAGAGGGTCCTCGGAAGAACTGCGCGGGATGCTCACCGCATGAGCAAACCCTTCATCCTTGGTCTCACCGGCTCGATCGGCATGGGCAAGTCAACGGTCGCCGCGATGTTCGAGAAGCTTGGCGTGCCAGTCTTCGATGCGGATGCCGAGGTCCATCGCCTGCAGGGACCCGGAGGCGCGCTGCTGCCGGAGATCGAAGCGGCCTTTCCCGGGACCACAGGCCTGCAAGGCGTTGACCGGCCAAAGCTCGGCGCCGCTGTGTTCGGCAATCCCGATGCGCTCAAGCGGCTGGAGGCGATCGTCCATCCAGCGGTCGGGGCAAAAAGGGCGCAGTTCCTGATCGAAAATGCGGACAAGCCACTGATTGTGTTCGACATCCCTCTGCTGTTCGAAAAGGGACGCGGCGCGGAGCTGGACGCCGTTGCGGTTGTCTCTGCGCCTGCCGAAGCCCAACGCGAGAGAGTCCTCGCGCGGCCGGGCATGACCGAGGAAAAATTCGAGCAGATCCTGAAGCTCCAGGTGCCGGATGCGCGGAAGTGTGAGCTGGCGGATTATGTCATCGATACCGGCGTCTCGACGGACCTAACACGCGCCTTTGTTGATCAGCTGGTGCGCGACCTCACCGCCGGCGAATAAGTGGTGATGCCCTCTTGCCTCGCGCGCCCGGCGCAACGATATGGAATATGATGCGCGAGATCATCTTCGATACCGAAACAACCGGGCTTGACCCCAAGAGTGGTGACCGGCTGGTAGAGATCGGTTGCATCGAAATGGTCAATCGCGTGCCGACGGGCCAGACCTATCACGCCTATTTCAATCCGCAGCGATCCATGCCGGCCGAAGCGGAAGCGGTTCACGGCCTGTCCGAGGCATTCCTTTCCGACAAGCCGCTCTTTGCAGACTTGGCCGAAGAGGTGCTCGCCTTCCTGGGCGAGAGCCCGCTCGTCGCCCATAATGCCGGCTTCGACTTCGGATTCCTCAACAGTGAACTCGCCATTTGCGGATTGCCGGGGATCGGTGATGAGCGGATGGTCGATACCGTCGCGCTCGCGCGGGTGCGTCATCCGGGCGCAAAACTCTCGCTCGACGCCCTTTGCACGCGTTATGGTATTGACCGGAGCCATCGCACGAAGCATGGCGCGCTGCTCGACGCGGAACTGCTCGCGCAGGTCTACGTCGAACTGCGCGGAGGCCGGCAGATCGGGCTGGAATTGGCGGAGGAAGCCGAAGAGGAAATCGCCGAAGTCAGCCGTCCGGTCACCAGGCAGCGTCCATTCCGGCCTGCCCGGAGCCACGGTGCCAGCGCAACCGAACTTGCTGCGCATACCGAATTCATCAGGCAGATCGAAAGCCCCCTCTGGGGAAGCTAGGATCGCTGCTCAGGA
>CAYPFE010000268.1:0-4975 GCA_964409895.1 uncultured Novosphingobium sp. | reverse complement strand
AGCGCAATCCGGGAGGAAATCCGAAGCGCTGGTGGGTGAACATCAGCTTGGAATAATAGACGATCTGCAGGTCCTCGAACGCGGTGCGTAAATCTTGCGGCATATCGTCGTAGAGCTGGATACCGTCGGCAAAGCCGGTCTCGCCGCCTTGTGGTGGGATGATGACAGGGCGCAGCACGCCGCCGCGGTTGATGTTCCCGACATAGGCGGAATCGAAGTGCCAGGGCAGAACGCCCGACACCTGTTCCCCGTCCACTTCCGAGAGTGAATCGATTTCCAGATCGAGTAGCTGGGCTTTGCTCGCCTTGTCCTCTTCTGCCGTAAGCTCTTTCTGGCTAACCGGGAGCGCATAGTTCTGGAGAGGACCGAAAAGACCGGCAATCTCCAGATGCAGCTCATCGGACATATCCAGTCCCTCGAAAACCAGGACGCCCCGGTTTTCGAATGTTTCGAGAATTTCGTCACGCACTTCCGAATCGCCGAGCGCTGCCAGCGTGATTCCGTTCACGCGGGAGCCGAAAGAAAGTTCGGCGCTGAGTGGGCGGGTGGCTGATCTTTTCCACGATCTGCTCTCCTTTGGAGCTGAGCGAGATCCAGGCAGGGCTGGAATGGAGGTGTGTGTCAGAATAACGGCTCCGCGCGTGGATGCGCAAGCATCGCTGAACCTCTGACAAGCTGCTTGCGCACTTGCTTCAAAGGTGGTGGGTTGAAATCTCGTGTTAAGTCGACAAGACTTAAGGACGTACGCGGCAATGTCCGGGTGGGTCGAATAGGGATAAGGGTTTGAGTGTTTCTGCTGCAACAGTAGCCGTGCTTTTCGCTACGACGACTGCGCATCCGGCAAGTGATCCCCCCGACGTTTCTGTGGTCGACGTGGCCGGGGTTGTGGACGCGCAGCCGATGATCGTGCTCGAGCAAGTTGATTTTGTACATGTTGCCACGTCCGAAGAGCCGGTCCTGGGTCGTGACGGTATCGTTTTAGCCTACGCCGGAGACGCGCGAGGTGAGGACGCAGAAGCGGGCGTTGAAGAGCAGGCCGAATCACCCGGTGATGACAAGCGTGAGAGAGGCAAACGCAAGGACATTCTTGTAGAAGGCCAGACGGGGCCGACGCTCGGAGACCCCCTTGAGAGCATTAATTTGCAAACTTTCGAGGTCGTACAAGCGCTGGATAAGGCGCTGGTCGAACCTCTGGCCCATGGATACCTGGCGATTGTCCCGAAACCGGTTCGCGACGGCATCCACAATGCCGTCGTCAATCTCGATGAGCCGATCGCTTTCCTGAGCTTCCTGCTGCAGTTGAAACCCGTTCAGGCACTCAAGACGCTCGGGCGCTTCGTGGTCAATTCGACGCTGGGTCTCGGCGGCCTGTTCGATGTCGCCAAGAACAAGCCGTTCAACCGTCCCCATATCGACAACAGTTTTGCGCACACGCTGGCTTACTACGGCGTGGGAACTGGGCCATTCCTGTACCTGCCGCTGGTCGGCTCCACCTACTTGCGCGATTTTCTGAGCGGCATCGCACAGATACCGGTGTTGCCGCTCACCATCGGCAAGCCGTTCAACAAGACCTATTACGTCATTCCCAAGGTCACGCTGACTGCGCTCGACGAACGCGCGCAGGATGACGAGCGCATTCAGGAATTCCGGGGGATGACGTCCAATCCCTATGCGGCGTTCCGCAGTTATTACGGGCGCAAGCGCCAGGCCGAGGTCGATTTCCTCAAGGGCCTGCGCGAGGATGCGGAGGTTCCACTGTTCGATGATGTGCCGGAAGACACCGAAGCTGCCGCGGAGCCGGTAGCGGAAAGCGCCGTGCCTGCGCCTGACGAACCGGAGATGGAAGCCGCGCCGCAAATTCCGCCCGATAACACTGCAGCCATTGCAGAATAGGCGTTGCGGATCAGTTTGGTCGGCGCCAAAATCGGGGTCTTCAAGCGGTTCACCTTGACCGCCCAGGTCAAGACGGGGTGTTCAGACTTGACCTAGGATCGGTTCCGGGAGTCCATTTCTGACGTGGGAGAACGAGCGAAATGGCCACGCACGCCGATCATGATATCCGGCCAGCAGTGCCGGTCGATCCGAGCCGGGTCGTCGACTACGACGTGTTCGGCGACAAGCGCTTCATTGAAGAAGGCGACCTTCATCTCGGGCTCTACCGCCTGGGTGAGGAGGACGGGCGGGGCATCTTCTGGACGCCGCACAACGGCGGGCATTGGCTGATCAACGATTACGAACTGCTGTTCGAGGCCTCGCGCAACACCGAAGTCTTTTCCAGCAACAACCGGGCATCGCAAGACGGGGCGATGGTTATGATCCCGCCGATGGAGGATCACGGCGAACCGCGTTTTGCGCCGCAGTCGCTCGATCCTCCAGAGCACGGTATCCTCCGCCTGCCGCTGACCCGGGCCTTCGCGCCTAAGCGGATCATGGAGATGGAAGGCTGGGTCCGCGCGCTTGCAGTAGAGCTGATCGAGAACCTCGCGCCCAAGGGGCGCGGCGAATTCCTCGCCGAGGTCGGCGAGCCGATGCCGGTCACGGTGTTCATGCGGATGATGGGCATGCCGCTTGATCGCCTTCATGAATTCCGCAGCTGGATGCACGCCATCGCGTCCGACAGCCAGGAGCGTCGCTCCGAGGCCTTCGGGAACATCGCACAGGCCATGGGCGAACTGATCGAGGCGCGGAAGGTCGAACCGGACGACGATCTCATCAGCCACCTGCTGGCGAGCGATCTCGACGGCCGCAAGCCTGACATGCGCGACATGCAATCCTACTGCCTGCTGCTGTTTACCGCCGGGCTCGATACTCTGGTCAACACCTTCACTTTCGGCATGTACCAGCTCGCCCGCGATGAGGCGTTGCAGCGGCGCTTGCAGGCCGATCAGGGGCTCGTCCCCGACCTGATCGAGGAAATCCTGCGCCGATACGGCATCGCCATGCCGCCGCGCGTGGTTACCCGAGATGTCGAATTCGGCGGGGTTCAGCTGACCAAGGGCGAACTGGTGATGCTGATGCTGCCGGCCGCCAATCTCGACAGCAAGGCATTCCACGATCCGCTGACTTTCGACATCGACCGCGAAAACAAGACGCACATCACTTTCAACGCCGGCCCGCACCGCTGCGTCGGATCGCACCTGGCGCGGCTGGAACTGACGGTGTTCTTCGAGGAATGGTTCAAACGCATGCCGGTGGTGCGGCCCGATCCGGACGAGCTGCCGACCTATCGCCCGGGCCTCAACCTCACCATCGCCAAGCTGCCACTGCTGTGGGAGGCGGATTGAACTGATGTTCCTCCCCATTTTTCCGCAGGACAAATGGGGAGGGGGACCGCGACGCCGTAGGCGTCGGGGTGGAGGGGATAAGCGCCGCATTACCCCTCCGTCACGCGCCTGCGGCGCGCGCCACCTCCCCCTTTAGCTTCGCGAAACGGGGAGGAACATCTGATACTAACCCCAAACGATTGGCACATTCGGCGCGCCCATCAGGCCGGGCACGGCCATGCACTCTACGCCGTCCTTCATCCGGAATTCCGGAATGCGGCGCAGGAATTCGCTGGTCGCTAGCCGCAACTCGAACCGTGCGAGGTTGATGCCGAGGCAGCGGTGAGCGCCGGCGACGAAGGTGAAATGGTGGTTCTGTGTGCGGTCGAGACGGAACTCGCGCGGGCTTTCATACTTTTCAGGATCGAAATTGCTCGCCGCGGCAAGGCACATCATCCGGTCGCCGGCCTTGATCCGGTGGCCTTCGAGCTCATGGTCCTCCCGCACGATGCGCGCCGTGTTGACCGTGGGGTTCATGCGCAGAAATTCCTCGACGGCGCGGGGCATCTTGTCCGGATTGGCGCGCAGCAGGCGTTGCAGCTCCGGCTCCAGCGCCATGCGCCGGAACATCAGCGAACTTGTCGCCGCTACCGTGTCCATGCCGCCGTCCCACAGGAAGAAGATGGTGCCGAGCACTTCCTTCTCGCTGAGCTTTTCGCCGTCGATCTCGCCATGGACGATGCGGCTGGCGACGGTATCGTCGGGCGGACGGCGCCGCACCTCCTCGATGAAGCTCTGCATATATTCGAGCGCGCCGTTCACGCCCCAGGCATAGCGCTCCCTGTTGTCGATCTCGAAATGCATCGGGTGTGACCAGCCGAGGAAATCCTCGAAGCGGTACTGCGGGAAGCCCATCAGGTCGAGGAACACGCGGACCGGATAGATACGACCGAAATCATGCGCGACATCGCATTCGCCCTTGTCGGCGAAGCCATCGATCAGGCTGTCGATCTGGGCGCGGATGCGCGGCTCCAGCCGGACGACGGCGCGCGGGCTGAAATAGGGTTCAAGGAACTTGCGATAGCGCGTGTGCTGCGGCGGATCGAGGTCGATCGGGATCGCGGTCAGGTCGATGCCCAGCGCGCGGAAATAGGGATAGACGCCATGCGAACCATATCGCTCGTGGTTCTGGAAGATTTCGCGGATGACATCGAAGCGGGTGGCGACCCACAGTTGTGTGTCGGCCATGCCGGGCGCCTGCATCGTGGCGGGGAACAACGGCGGGCATCGCTCCACCACCGCTTTGGTCGGCGCGAAGGGATCGACCAGCGTGTTGGGCGCGAGCGCCGCGATCCAGTCGGGCATCTGGGTTTCGGTGTCCATGAGTTGCATTGAAGCTGTTGCGGGGCTTGACGGCAAGCATGATTCGCGGCCAGCCAGTTTGAAACGGGATAAGGGAAAGGAATCGCCGGCATGGGCAAGGTCATCGTCATCACGGGTGCGAGTTCGGGGCTGGGCAGGGCGCTCGCCCGGCACTTTGGCAAGGACGGAGAGAATGTCGTGCTGCTTGGCCGCCGGATCGAGCCGCTACAGGCCGTCGCCGACGAAATCGGCGAGAGCGCGCTTCCAATCCTCTGCGACATTGGAAATCCGGATTCGGTGCGCGAAGCTTTTGCAAGGATCGCCGAGAGCCATGCCCGGATCGACGTGCT
>CAYPFE010000267.1:0-4983 GCA_964409895.1 uncultured Novosphingobium sp. | reverse complement strand
GCGCGCCCAGCGTGAACCAGATGCGCCTCTTGAGCTCGGTCGCCTTGGAGAAATTGGCCAGGTTCAGCGAACTGGCGATGTTATCGGCGCGTGATGCCATTGAATCGAATGAACCCTGCTACGGTAATGCCCGACCGCCCATATAGGGAGTGATCGCGCTTGTCGAACCCCCTTCGGCCCTGAGTTCCTGCAAAGGCACGAACCTCTCACCGCATCTTCGGACAAACGCCGATGAGGCCCCTGCCTGCGCAGGGGCTCCAAGGAACTATTCGGCCGCAGCCACTTCCTTCTTCGGCGCGGTCACCTCGACCGAACCGCCAGCCTTCTCGACCGCCGCGACAGCGCCCTTCGAGGCGCCGGCGACCTTGAAGCTCGCCTTGGCCTTGATTTCGCCCTTGCCGAGCAGCCGCACGCCATGCTTGCCGCCGCGCGCGAGGCCAGCGGCCTTCAGCGCTTCGTGGTCGATCACCGCCTTGGCGTCGAGCTTGCCGGAGTCGATGAACTTCTGGACCATGCCCAGGTTCACTTCGGCATAGTCCTTGCCGAACGGATTGTTGAAGCCGCGCTTCGGGATACGCATGTGCAGCGGCATCTGGCCGCCTTCGAAGCCCTTAACGGCAACGCCAGAACGGCTCTTCTGGCCCTTCTGGCCGCGCCCGCCAGTCTTGCCCTTGCCCGAGCCGATACCACGGCCCACACGCATGCGGCCCTTGCGGGCACCCGGATTGTCTCTGAGATCGGTAAGTTTCATAGGTCAGCACTCGCTTTCGCTTTGGTTCGCGCTTGATGGGAAGGCGGCCCGTTAGCCGATGCCGGCCACCGTGTCACCCCCTTTGTTTCCCAAAGCCAGCCCTTGCCGCCAGCTCCGAACCCGTTCAGACGGAAACGCGATTCAGGGAGAGCCCAGCGTGCCGAAAGGCCATATCCTCGTCACAGGTGCCAGCGGACTGGTCGGGCGCGCCGCGATGGAACATTTCGCGCGCGCGGAATACGCGGTTACTGCCGTGTCGCGCCGCGCACCGTTTGACACCTACGGTGCAAGGCATGTCTCGGTCGACCTTGCTGATGAAGCCGCCTGCCGAGATGCCTTTTCCGGACTGGGAGATGTCACCCAGATCGTCTTCGCAGCGCTCCACGAGGAACCGGATCTCGTTGCAGGGTGGACCAGCCAGGCCCATGTCGAGCGCAATGCGGCAATGCTGCGCAACACTGTCGAGGCCGTAGCCCCCAATGCCCCATCCCTTCGCAACGTCGTCGTCCTGCAAGGACCCAAAGCTTATGGAGCGCACGTGAAACCCCTCCGGATCGGTGCGCGCGAGGATAGGGACGAGGATCGCTCGATCCTAAATTTCTACTGGGCGCAGGAAGACTACATCAAGGATCGCAGCCACGGGCAGGACTGGGGCTGGACCATCCTGCGCCCTTGTTTCGTCATGGGCATGGCGGTGGGCGGAGCAATGAACCTGATCGGTGCGATCGGGTTTTATTCCGCGCTCTTAAGGCACCGAAGCGAGCCGCTGCACTTCCCCGGCGCACGCGGCGGCGTCTCGCAACCGACCGACACCGACCTGATGGCCCGTGCGATCGAATGGGCGGGCCAAGCCGATGCCGCTCGCGATCAGGTGTTCAACATCGCCAACGGTGACCTTTTCTCGCTTGCCGAAATGTGGCCGGTGATTGCCGACAGTCTCGGAATGGAGATCGGTGATGATCGCGGCTTCCTGTTTGAGGAGGAAGTGCCGCGCGGCGCAAGCGAATGGGATACTATCCGGGCCAAGCATGGCCTGATATCGCCCGGCGCCGAAAGCTTCCTCGGCCAGTCCGCCCAGTTCTCCGACTGGATTTTCGCACGCGCCACGGCAGGCCTGCGCGGCTCGATCTCGACGGTGAAGCTTCAGACCGCCGGGTTTACCGAGGCGATGTATTCCGAAGACATGTTTCGCAAATGGATCGCGCGCTATCAGGACGCGAAATTGATCCCGCCGCGCGCGTGACAGCAAGGAGAACACGACAATGGGCACTCGCACACCGCGCGAGCTGATCGAAATCTACTGGGACGAGGTCTACAACAACGGTCGCACCGAGCTGATCCGCGAGGTCTGCGCCGATCCCATTGTCCGCCACGACCCCGAAAGCGTCACCCCACTCAGCCACGATGAGCAGATCGAGCGGGTCGAGCGGAGCCTGAGAATCAAACCGCTGTTTACACACAGCATTCTTCACGCCGACGACCGCTTCGTGACGTCGGTCTGGAACATGGTGAGCCGTGACGGAAAAGATGTGAAGTTGTGCGGCATCGAAGTATTCGAGGCGGAGGACGGGCGTTTCACCCGCTGCTGGAACTCGACATACATGAAGGGCTTCTGGGGTGAGGATGGCGACTTCTTCGATCCGTCGGAACTGACGGCTCCGCCGCTTCTTGAGACTACCGGCGAGATTACCGCGCAATGGATGGAGCGCGCCCTTGCCGCTGGTGGCGCGGTTGTGCCGCAGCGCATCGCAATCGAACCGACAATCGCGCCGATCGGGCATGGCACCAGCGGAACGACTGCGCAGGTTCACCTCGCCTACAATGTCGGCACCATCACCGCGCCAACCGACGTGATCGCGAAGTTCGGCCGATTGCAGGGAGTCAGTCCCGAACATAGCCCCGGCATGCGCGAACTTCTGACTTACCGGTTGCTCGGCAATGACGCGCCTTTCCGCAAGCCGCGCTTGTTCTTCGGCGAATGCGACGAGAGCGGACTGATCAACCTCGTGCTGGAAGACCTGTCGGATCGCACCCGGCCCGGCGACCAGATCGCCGGTTGCTCAATCGCAGAAGCACGGGCCACAGTGCGCGAACTGGCCGCGTTCCACGCCGCGTTCTGGGGCGATGACGAGGCCTTGTCGCTGCCCTGGCTCATGGACCACCACGAGATGCGCGCCATGTACGATGGCGGCGCGGACAAGTTGGCCCCGTGGCTCGGGGGGCGCCTTTCGACGGAGGATCTCGGTCTGGTCGACGCGTTTCGCAAAGCCTGTAACAAATGGCTCGACCTGCCAGCGAGCCGCCAGACCCTCATTCACTCGGATCCGCGCGTCGACAACATTCTGTTCGAGGATACCGCCGATGGCGTCGCGGCGTGGATTATCGACTGGCAATTGCCCGCTGCCGGCGATCCAATGCACGATGTAGCTTATTTCCTGTCAGGCAGCGTCAGCCCTGACGACCGGCGAAAGTGCGAGAAGGACCTCGTGTCAGAATATGCCGGGCTGATCCGCAAGACGGTGCCCGACTACAGCGACGAAGAGGCGATCGAAAGCTTCCGCCGCAACATCGTGTCCGGCCTGTGGCTAACCGTGATCGCAACCTCGGCGATCGAACAGAGCGAGCACAACGCCAATCTCATCTGCGCGCTGGTGAAACGCAATTGCGCCGCAATCCGGGACTGGGACGCGCTGGCCGCAATCTAAGCTCCAACGAAAAAGCCCCGGCATCGCGGCCGGGGCGCATCGCGGCAATCGCTCGCCAAGCATGTTCGACTTCAGTCGTTTACGACCTCAACCAGGTGCGGCAGCTTGGCAATCGCGCCGCGCACTTCGGGGGTGTCCTGCACCTCGACGACCTTGTGCATCTTGCCGAGGCCAAGGCCGATGAGCATCTGCTTCTGCTTTTCGGGACGGCGGATCGGCGAGCCGATCTGCTTGATCTTGATGGTATTTGCCTTGGCCATGGTGCTTACTCCGTAACCGCTTCGGCGACCACTTCGGCCTCCGCCGCGCTCGCGCCGCCGCGACCAAGCAAGTCGGCTACCTTCTTGCCGCGACGCTGCGCCACCGACTTCGGCGAAGTCTGATTGGTCAGCGCGTCGAAAGTGGCGCGGATCATGTTGTAGGGGTTCGACGAGCCGACCGACTTGGTCACGACGTCGGCAACGCCGAGGCTTTCGAACACGGCGCGCATCGGGCCGCCGGCGATGATTCCGGTGCCCGCAGGCGCGGTGCGCACGTTGACCTTGCCCGCACCGAACCGGCCCTTGCCGTCATGGTGCAGGGTGCGGCCTTCCTTGAGCGGAACCCGGATCATCTTCTTCTTGGCCGCAGCCGTCGCCTTGGTGATCGCCTCCGGCACTTCGCGAGCCTTGCTGTGGCCGAAACCAACCCGGCCCTTGCCGTCGCCGACCACGACCAGAGCCGCAAAGCCGAAGCGCTTGCCGCCCTTCACAGTCTTGGAAACGCGGTTGATATGGACGAGCTTCTCGATCAGTTCCTCGCCACCATCGTCGTCACCGCCACGTCCCCTACGGTCGTCCCGGCCACGTCCGCGACCGCCATCACGGCCACCGCCACGGCCCCGACCACCGCGATCTCCCCCGCGACCGCCACGCGCTTCGCGGGGCGGGGTAGGATGACCACCTTGCGGATTTTCAGCCGCAATCGGTGTTTCGGCAGGCTGCTCGGCGGCCTGAGTTTCGTTCTGCTCCGCAGGAGTGTTGTTTTCGTCAGCCATCATCAGAACTCCAGCCCGCCTTCGCGCGCGGCATCGGCCAGCGCCTTGACGCGGCCATGATAGAGAAAGCCGCCACGGTCGAAGACGACCGAGGTTACGCCTGCCTTCTTGGCGGCGGCGGCAAGATCGGTGCCAACCTTGGCGGCGGCATCGACATTGGCGCCCTTCGCGCCGAGCGAATTGGCAGCGGCCAGCGTCTTGCCCGCAGCATCGTCGATAATCTGGGCATAGATGTGCTTGCCAGTGCGGTGAACCGAAAGACGCGGACGACCGCCAGCGCGCGACTTGAGCGCTGTGCGCACCCGGCGGCGGCGGCGATCGAAAAGAGTGAGCTTTGCCATCTTACTTCTTCTTTCCTTCCTTGCGGAAGACGTATTCGCCGCGATACTTGATGCCCTTGCCCTTGTAAGGCTCGGGCTTGCGCCAGCGACGGATCTCGGCGGCAACCTGGCCGACCTTCTGCTTGTCGGTGCCCGACACCTCAACCGTGG
>CAYPFE010000266.1:0-4996 GCA_964409895.1 uncultured Novosphingobium sp. | reverse complement strand
GGAATAGGTCTTCAGTTCATCCAGAATGCCGTCTGCCCTGAGCTTGTCGAAGGGCTGTCCTTCTTCCGGGACGCCGCTCGCAAGCAAGGACAGGGCTTCGACAAGCTCAGCCCGATCGGTATCGGGAAAATAGGGCGCCAACCGCTCGGTCAACCCCACTCGCGCGTCTTCGGCCAGCATCCGTTCCTCGCCCGCCAGATCGCCTGCCAGGCTTGGCAGGATCGGCTGACGGCGCGGTGGCGCGAAGGCGCAACGCTGCGCGACCACCAGCGTGTTGGCAGTCGCTTCCGGCAGGTCGCCGAACAGTTCCTCCATCATCGGCGCCGACTTGACCCAGGCCTGCTGCGAGGATCGGGGCCTTTCGGCAGCATCGATATGCGTGGAATTGGCGATGCACAACATCGCATCATGTGCCGCATAGAAACCGGGTTCTGAATAATTTGCGGGATTGCTCGCCACCAGCGGAATGTCGCGGGCATAGGCCAGGTCTACCAATGCGTCCTCGCTGGCCTCTTCCACCGCGCTGCCGCTGCGTGCAATCTCGATATAGAGACGGTCGCCAAACAGGGTCAGCAGCTTGTCGCAATATTCCCCTGCTGCCTCTGTCCGACCGTCAGCGAGCAGCCTGGCAAGCGCACCTTCGCCCGCACCCGTCAGGCAGAGCAGGCCTTTGCTGTGGCCTTCCAGATCGTCCAGCAGGACATGCGGATCGAACTCGAGTGGCCTGTCGAGATGCGCGCGACTGACAAGATGGCACAGGTTGAGCCAGCCGGCCTCGTCCTGTGCAAACAGCGCAAGCCAGTCGACTGTCCGGTCGCGGCCGCCAGCGCCGTCGTCACGCGCGACACCCAGGAATGTGCCGATGATCGGCTGGATGCCATTGTCGAAACAGGCGGAAACGAAGGCAGGAGCCGTGTAAAGACCATTTCGGTCGGCGATGGCGATTGCCGGGAAACCGCGTTCCTTCGCAAGCTTGGCAATCGCCTTGGGCTCAATCGCGCCGTCGAGCATGGTGTAACTCGAAAACACCCGCAGCGGAACGAAGGGAGCATAGGCCATCGCCCGATTGCTAGCGCCTGCCACGAGAGGCGATCAAGACACTGGTGCGGTAAGCTGGGGAAAGCAGCCGAATGCTTGCAAATTGATGCGGATATGCTCCATTCTCCTCCGACCACGGAGTGCGGAGGGATTACCATGAACGCAGGCATCGAACCGGCTGGCATCCAGTCCATCGTTGATCGCGCGAAGGCGATCATCCTGAAACCCAAGGACGAATGGCCGAAGATCGCATCAGAAACGAAGAGCCAGGGCGAAATCCTGACCGGATATGTCCTGCCACTCGCCGCCATCGGGCCCGTCGCGACCTTCATCGGCGGACAGGTGTTCGGCCATGGCGCCTTGTTCGTGACCATCAGGCCCAGCCTTATGTCGGGCCTGACCACGGCGGTCATGTCCTTCGTTCTCTTCATCGTCGGGGTCTTTGTCCTGTCTCTCATTGCCGACTTCCTCGCACCGAAGTTTGGCGGACAATCGAACCGGCTGAACGCCTTCAAGCTCGTCGCCTACGGGGCGACCGCCACATGCCTTGCCGGCATATTCGGGCTGGTCCCCGCACTCGGCGTGTTCGGCCTCCTCGGCCTTTACAGTATCTACCTGTTCTACACCGGCGCCGGGCCGATGATGGCCGTGCCTGAAAACCAGCAGGTGGCCTTTACCGCCGTGACATTCGTCTGCGCGATCGTGCTCAACATTCTGGTGGGCTTCGTCGTCGCCGCATTCGTCGCGATGGTC
Source organism: uncultured Novosphingobium sp. (assembly GCA_964409895.1). Taxonomy (GTDB): domain Bacteria; phylum Pseudomonadota; class Alphaproteobacteria; order Sphingomonadales; family Sphingomonadaceae; genus Novosphingobium. The sequence goes on along the minus strand of CAYPFE010000266.1, from coordinate 3,205 downwards.
GGCCTAGGAGCAATCGGTGCGGACGCGATCCGCGACGCGACCGGCGCCAACGACGAGGTGGAGATCAACATTCCCGGAATGGGCAGGATCGAAAGCGGCGAAGTCGAAAAGATGCAGCAGCAGGTCGAGGACGCGGTAAGCGGCAAGACCAAGCCGCTGGGGCTCGACGAATTGAAGCAGCTGATGCCCGATAGCATCGGATCCTATGAACGCGTGGCCATCCAGGCGACGAGCGCCGGCAATTTCGGCAGCTCGGGCGAAGGAACCTACCGGTCGGGCGACAACCAGTTCACGCTCAAGGTGACCGACATGTCGGCTGTCGGAGCGATTGCCGGCATCGCCGGTGCATTCGGTGTCGAGCAGGACCGCGAGGACGAGAATGGCTATGAGCGGACCCGAACGATCGGTGGCCAGCTCCAGACCGAAAAATGGAACGACACCTCTAGACGCGGCAAGTTTGGCAAGGTCGTCGCCAGCCGCTTCATGATCGAGGCGGATGGCAGCGCCGAGAGCATCGACCAGCTCAAGGCTGCGGTAAATTCGATCGACGAGGGCGACCTCAAGGACGCCGCGGAGTAGGCTTCGGCCAACGGTTCTTTAAACCCACCCAGCCCGTTTGCCCTGAGCCTGTCGAAGGGCTGTTCTTGTCCTTAAGCCGCAGCGCCGGAAAAAAGCAGTCCTTCGACAGGCTCAGGACGGACGGGCTGTTGGTTGGCCGTTCGCAATCTCCAGCCGCCGTTCCAGACTATAACAGCGCCTCGATATCCCGTTCCAGTGCCTCCGGCTTGTCGGTTGGGGCATAGCGTCGCACGACCTGGCCATCGCGGCCGATCAGGAACTTGGTGAAGTTCCACTTGATCCGCTTGCTGCCCAGGATCCCGGGAGCCTCGCTCTTCAGCCACTGATATAGCGGTGTCGTGCCCTCGCCGTTGACGTCGATCTTGGCCATCAGCGGAAAGCTGACACCGAAGTTGACGTCGCAGAACGAGGCAATCTCGTCCGCATCGCCCGGCTCCTGCTTGCCGAACTGGTTGCAGGGAAAGGCGATAACCTCGAAGCCCTTGTTGCGATATTTGCACCACAGCGCCTCAAGTCCCGCATATTGCGGGGTGAAGCCGCATTTGCTGGCAGTGTTGACGACGAGCAGCACCTTGCCCAGGCGGTCGGCAAGGCTGACCTCGCCGCCGCCGGGCAGCCGGGCGATGTGATCGGCAATCGTCGTCATTCGAGCCTCCCATCATGCAGCCGCACGACCCGGTCCATCGACTGGGCAAGCCGTTCATTGTGGGTCGCGACCAGCGCCGCGCTGCCCTCGCCACGCACCAGCTCGAGGAACTGGGTCAGCACCTTGTCCGCCGTCGCCTCGTCGAGATTGCCGGTCGGCTCGTCGGCGAGCACCAGCTGCGGGCGATTGGCAAGAGCCCGGGCAACGGCAACACGCTGCTGCTCGCCGCCCGAAAGCTGGCTGGGGCGGTGGTGGAGCCGTTCGCCCAGCCCCAGCGCCGTCAGCAATTCCTCCGCCCGCCGCGATGCATCGGCCTGCGGACGGCCAGCGACCAGCTGCGGCAGCTCGACATTCTCGATGGCGGTAAAATCAGGCAGCAGGTGGTGGAACTGGTAGACGAAGCCCAGGTGATCGCGCCGCAACGCCGTCCGCTCATCGCCATCGAGCGACGACGCATTGGTTCTGGCGATCTCGATCTTCCCTCCGAATCCACCTTCCAGAAGGCCAATCGCTTGCAGCATGGTCGATTTACCCGAACCGGACGGACCGAGCAGCGCGACGATCTCTCCGGGGCGAATGACAAGGTCGATTCCGCGCAGCACGTCGATTCGCACGCCGCCCTGCTCGAAGCTGCGGGTGAGCCCGGCTATGCGGACTATTGCATCACTCATAACGCAGCACCTGCACCGGATCGGTGCTGGCCGCCTTGAAGGCGGGATAGAGCGTCGCAAGGAAACTGAATGCCAGCGCCATCACGCTGATCACCGCCACCTCGACCGGATCGGTCCGGCTGGGCAGCTCGGTCAGGAACCGTATCGAAGGGTCCCACAGGTTCTGCCCCGTGACCAGCTCGACAAAACGCACGACCGACTGGCGGAAGAACAGGAACACGAAGCCGAGCACCAGTCCCGCGCCCGTCCCCAGCGCGCCGATAACGAAGCCTGTCGTCACGAAAATCTTCAGCAGCGAACGCCGGGTCGCGCCCATGGTCCGCAGGATCGCGATGTCGCGGGTCTTGGCGCGCACCAGCATGATCAGCGAGGACAGGATGTTGAACACCGCGACCAGCACGATGATCGAAAGCACCACGAACATCGCCACCCGCTCGACCGCCAGGGCCTCGAACAGCGAGGCGTTGATTGTCTTCCAGTCGGTGACGACGGCTTTGCCGGCTAGCTTGCGCGTGAGCGGCGCCAGGATCTGCGAGACATTGTCGGGATCCTCGGTCGTCACCTCGATCATCCCCACGGTATCGCCGGTTAGCAGCAAGGTCTGCGCGTCCTGCATCGGCATGACCACATAGGCCTGATCGTAATCATAGACCCCAATCTCGAAGATCGCCGAAACATGATAGGCGATCTGCCGTGGGACCGTGCCAAACGGGGTCGGGCGGCCCTGCGGGTTTATCACGGTGATGGTGTCGCCCAGACGCGCGCCGATATTCTCCGCCAGCCGCGCGCCGATAGCGACATTGCTCGCCCCCGGACGCAATTCGGCAAGCCGCCCTTCCGTCACATTCGGCTTCAACCTCGCAACATCCTCCGCGGTGTTTCCCCGCACCAGGATCGCCTCGACCCTGCCGTTGAAGCTCGCCAGCAGCGGCTGTTCGATCAGCGGTGAGGCGCGAGTCACGCCCGGCGTCGCCTTCACATCCTTCAGCACGTCCTGCCAATCGTCGAGCCGCTGACCATAGGCCTGGATGATCGCGTGGCCGTTCAGGCCCACGATCTTGTCGAACAGCTCTGCGCGGAAGCCGTTCATCACGCTCATGACGATGACCAGCGCCGCCACGCCCAGCATCACCGCGACAAGACTGATGCCCGCGACCAGCGCGATGAACGCCTCGCCCCTGCCCGGAAGCATATAGCGCTTGGCGATGGTCCATTCGAAAGGTGAGAGGATCAAGCTGTCGGCCCGCCGGTCTGCATTCGCTGGCACGGGCATAGGAGGTGACCCTGAAGCTGGCAAGCGGCGGCGCCT
>CAYPFE010000265.1:0-5001 GCA_964409895.1 uncultured Novosphingobium sp. | reverse complement strand
TGGAGCTGCTGCTGTCGGTGCGACCAGTGGCGGCGACGACATTGGCGACGCGCGTCAGCCCTCCCAGCCTTTCGTGCGCCTCGTCTACGACCCGTCGGGCTTCCGCCTCGTCAGTGACATCACCGATGATCGCATGACCGCCGATCTCTTCGGCGACATTGGCGGCGCGAACTGCGTCGATGTCTGCTACTGCAACTTTCGCCCCGGCCTCATGAAGCAGATGCGCCGTAAGCCGGCCATGACCATAGCCGCCGCCAACGACGAGCGCCTTGTGACCGGCAAGCCCGAAAATCTCTTTCATGCTCTCTCCCGGAGATTGACAATGCCGATGCTGGCTGGGAATTCAAGGGGACAGAATCAACTGCTCTGTCCCAGCAGAAAGGGCGGGGTAAAACCGAATGGAGAGGGTTCACTATGCGAAATGGTTTCGCGCGCGCCGCGTCGATCCCAGCGCTGGTGCTAGCGTTGGCTGGCTGCCAGCAAGGCAGTGAAACGTCAGCGGGCCCCGTCGAGCCCGATGAAGTGATCTGCGGGGTCGAAAATGTCGAAGACCTTGTACACCTGCCGGACACGCCATGGATCATTGGCAGCGGTATGGGTGGGCATTTTTTCCAGTCGGGCGGGCTGCACCTGATCGACGAGGAAAATGGTGCTGCGAGCAAGCTCAAGCTGGACCTGTCGCCGGGTTTGAAGCCGCAAGCGCCCTTCGATCAATGCCCGGGCCCTGCGCAGGCCGATTTGTTTTCCGCCCATGGGCTGAGCCTCGCGCCCAATGATCGCGGTGGATACAATCTCTATGCCGTGAATCATGGCGGGCGGGAATCGATCGAAGTGTTCGATGTGCAGCAGACCGATGGCGAGCCTGCCGTAACATGGACTGGCTGCGTCCTCACGCCTGAAACCGCTGCCTCGAATTCCGTTGCGGCACGATCGGACGGCTCGCTGGTGATGTCGGCATCCGGTGCCAGCGACACGCCGATGCCATCATTTGCCGAGATCGCCGAACTCACCAAGGCGGGCAAGGAGATGCCGCCGATGAGTCCCAAGGGCGCCGTCTTCACGTGGTCGCGCGCCGATGGCTGGAAACGGGTTCCAGGCAGCGAGCTGGAAGGCAACAATGGCATCGAGCTGTCGAGGGACGGCAAGTGGGTTTGGAACAATTCCTGGCCGGGCGCGAGTGTCACGCACTTGCCGCTCGATCAGACGCTTGGCGAGAAGCGCGAAGTGAATCTGCCGTTCAAGCCCGACAACATCCGCTGGTCGCACGATGGCAAGCTGGTGGCGACGGGGCACCTCGCCAGCGCCGAAAAGGTGGCGCAATGCGTCATGGGCGGCGACGCCAAGGCCTGCGCCATCGACTACATGGCCGCCGAGATCGACCCTGACAGCTACGAGGTGACCGAAATCTTCCACGGCAAGGGAACCGAGAAGTTCGGCACCGCCACCATCACGCTCAAGACAGCCAGGAACCTCTGGATCGGTTCGGTCAGCAGCAAGTGCATTGGCCGCGTCGGCCTGAAAAAGGGCAAGTGAGCATGGCGCATCCGGAAATTCCCCTTCGCGCAGATCAGCCGTCCGGCCCGAGGCCGCTCGATGGGGTGCGTGTCATAGACTTTACTCGCGTGCTTGCAGGGCCGTTCGGCACCCAGATTCTGGGCGATCTTGGCGCCGAGGTGATCAAGATCGAGAACCCCATCGGAGGCGACGACACGCGGATGCTGTGGCCCGAGGAGGGCTACGGCGGCGAAACGTCGTTCTTCATGTCGCTCAACCGCAGCAAGCAAAGCGTCGCCATCGATCTCAAGAGCGAAGCGGGGCGCGAAGTCGTGCTGGACCTGCTGGAGACGGCCGACGTACTGGTGGAGAATTTCGCCGGCTCGGTGATGCCGCGTTTCGGGCTCGATTATGCGAGCCTCAAGGATCGCTTCCCCCGCCTCATCTATTGTTCGGTATCGGGCTATGGCCGCACAGGCAGCAATGCCGCGGCGGCAGGCTATGACACGCCGCTCAGTGCGGAGACCGGTAATATCGCGCTAAATGCCTATGCCGGCGGCGAGCCGGTGCTGGGAGCAATCACCTACACCGATATCAGCACCGCGCTCAATTCTACCATCGGCGTATTGGCTGCTTTGCACGCACGCGAGCGAACGGGGCGCGGCCAGCATGTCGATGTGGCGATGTTCGATGCAGCACTTGCCAATCTGTCATTCCTGGGTGCGGGCTTCCTGGCGACCGGGCAGGAGCCTCGTCTCAATACGAAGTGGACGCCCGGCCCATCGGGCCTGTGGGACACTTCGGACGGACAGATCACCATCACTGCTGGCAATCCCAAGATGTTCGTTTCCTTCTGCCAGCGCGTCGTCGAAAGGCCGGAATGGGTGGAGGATCCGCGCTTCGGACCGATGCAGGAGCGGATGAAGAATGCCGATGCCTTCCACGCCGAACTTGCGCCGATCCTGAAGTCGCAGTCGAGCGAACACTGGTCAAAGCGCTGCAAGGCGGCCGGTGTTCCGTGCGGTGTGCTGCGCTCTGCAGGTCAGGCATTGCTCTCACCGGAAGCGAGCGAGCGTGGCCTGGTTTTCGCATTACCGCATCCGGTCGCGGGCAGGGCACCCGCCATCGCCCAGCCTGTGCAATTCAGCGACACGCCCTGCCAATACGGCGTGCCGCCGGCGCTGGGACAGCACACCCGCGTCGTGCTGACCGGGGTCCTCGGTTACCCGGACGAGAAGATCGCAGAACTGGAGGCCGCTGGTGCCATCGGCTGCAGCAAATTGGGGAGTGAGTGAATGCGCTATCTGAAGCCGGGAACGGCAATTCTCGTGACCGGGGCAACCGGCGGAATCGGCTTTGAAGTCGCGCGCCATGCAGCGGAAGACGGCGCTGTCGTCGGTGTGCACGGCTCGCGGCAGGAGACCGTCGACGCAACGATGACGAAGATCAGGGAGAGCCTTCCCGATGCTAATCTCATCGGATTGCCCGCCAATTTTCACGAAGAATCGCAAATCGCGCCGATGATCGACAAATTCGCGAGCGAGGCCGGCAAGCTAGACGCGCTGGTCCATTGCGGCATCACCGGTGCGGCGGGCACGCAGGGCCTGTTCCGCAATACCACGCCCGAGGCCTATGGCAGGAATGCGGAGCTTGTGCTCGCCACCTTCCAGCGGCTCGCCTTTGCCGCATACCAGCACATGATGAAACAGGAGGAGGGCGGCACCATCGTCGCCTATGTTTCCGACGCGGGCCGCTATCCGGCGGCGCACCAGACGATGCTCGGCTCCGTGTTCGGCGCGATCATCCATTTCGTGCGCACGCTTGGTTTCGAGGGTGCGCGTGACGGCGTGCGGGCCCACGCGATTTCGCCTAGCTACGTCAAGGAGACACCGGTGTTCGAACGCTTCGGCGTTGGCGGGCGAGGGGAAACGGCGGAAAAGCGGGCCGGGCTCGGTCTGCCGACCCCGCGCGACCTCGCACCGCTCACTCTGTTCCTGTGCGGCCCGGATGCGACCAAGATGACGGGACAAGTGCTGAGCGTGAATGGCGGGCTCAACACCTGAAGCCCGGTCATTTGTCAGGCAGGGCATAGGCGATGAGGTAATCGCCGAGGTCCGTGCCGAGGATCATGTGACCGCCTGCCGCGATGACGATGTACTGCCGGCCAGTCTTGTCCGAAACATAGCTGATCGGCGCCGCCTGACCGCCCGCCGGAAGTCTCGCCCGCCACACCTCGGCGCCTGACTTCGTGTCGTAGGCCCGGATGTAATTGTCGATCGATGCGCCGATGAACAGCAAGCCGCCTGCGGTTGCCACCGAACCCGCAATATTGGGTGCACCGGGCACCGCAATCCCGAGGGGGGCAGCATCACTGGTCGTGCCGAACGGCTTCTGCCAGGCGATGGTGCGCGAGGCGAGGTCGATGGCGGTAAGCTTGCCCCAAGGCGGCGCGTTGCAGGGAATGCCGAAAGGCGACAGCATGACCTTGGGGTTTGCGGCCCAGGGCGTATCGCGCTGCGGCGAGAAATCCGCCCGCGCCGGCGGTCCCTTGCCCGGCCCCGGATAGGGCGTGAGCCTGTTCGTCATCGCCATATAGGCGCTGTTGACGAACATCGTGCGGCCGCTGTTGCCGATGGTCACGCTGCCGAAGTTCATGATGCCGTAGTTTCCGGGATACTGGATGGTGAGTTGCTCCGCAGCGGGCGGCGTGAACCGGCCATCGTAACGCGCCTGGCGATAGCGGATGCGGCACAGCAGCTGGTCGAGCGGGGTCATGCCCCACATGTCCTTCTCGTCGAGCTTTGCCTTGCTGAGCGGCGAGGGGAAGCCCGTGGCCTCCGGCTGCGTTGGCGAATAGGGCTCGCCTGCCAGTGTGCCCTTTGGCGCCGGGAGTTCCTTCACTTCGGTCAAGGGCTTTCCGGTTGCACGGTCGAGGATGAATATCTCGCCCTGCTTGGTCGGCTGGGCGACGGCGGGCACGCTCGAACCGCCGGGTATCGGCATGTCGAACAGCACGGGCTGGGCCGGGACGTCGTAATCCCAAAGGTCGTTGTGCACCGTCTGGAAGTGCCAGCGCCGTTTGCCGGTGCGGCTGTCGAGCGCGACAATCGAGCTGGTGTAGCGCTTTTCCAGCGCGGTCCTGTTCTTGCTGACGTAATCAGGGCTGACGTTGCCGGTGGGAACATAGACCAGGCCCAATTCTGGGTCTGCGCTCATCACCGCCCAGCTGTTGGCGGTGCCGCGCGAATATTCCTCTCCAGCGGCAAGCTTGCGGTTCTCGTCTTCCGCGCTCGGATCCCACGCCCATACGAGTTCGCCGTTCGCGACATCGTAGCCCCGGACCACGCCGGAAGGGCTCTTGCGCTCGACACCGTCGAACACGAAGCTGCCGATCACCGCCACTCCGTTGGCGATGGCTGGGGGCGAAGTGACGACATAACCGCCCTCCGGCACCTCGCCGAGGCCTTCGGTAAGCCGGATCGATCCGCCGTCGCCAAAATCGGGACA
>CAYPFE010000264.1:0-5013 GCA_964409895.1 uncultured Novosphingobium sp. | reverse complement strand
AGAACCCGTCTACGTCACCGACAAGCTGATCGCCGAGGACATCGACGCCTATCTCGAAACGCACCAGCACAAGACGATGCTGCGCTTCATCACCTGCGGGTCGGTGGACGACGGCAAGTCGACGCTGATCGGCAGGCTGCTCTACGATTCGAAGATGATCTTCGAGGACCAGCTCGACGCGCTGCAGTCGGATTCGAAGAAGGTCGGGACGCAGGGCCAGGAAATCGACTTCGCACTGCTGGTCGACGGGCTTGCTGCCGAGCGCGAGCAGGGCATCACGATCGACGTCGCCTACCGCTTCTTCAACACCGAGAAGCGCAAGTTCATCGTCGCCGACTGCCCGGGCCATGAGCAGTACACCCGCAACATGGTCACCGGTGCTTCGACCGCCGACCTCGCGGTGATCCTGATCGACGCGCGCAAGGGTGTGCTGGTCCAGACGCGCCGTCACAGCTTCCTGTGCCACCAGCTCGGCATCCGCAACATCGTGCTGGCGGTCAACAAGATGGACCTGGTCGATTACAACCAGCAGGTCTACGACGACATCGTCGCCGACTATCAGAACTTCGCCAACGAAATCGGCATCGAGCATTTCGTGCCGATGCCGATCTCCGGTTTCAAGGGCGACAACATCACCAGCCATTCGCCGAACACGCCTTGGTACAAGGGCGCGACGCTGGTCGACCATCTCGAAACCGTCGAGGTCGACAGCACGCATGACCAGACGCGACCGTTCCGCATGCCGGTGCAATGGGTCAACCGCCCCAACCTCGATTTCCGGGGCTTTTCCGGCCTGATCGTGACCGGTTCGGTGAAGCCGGGCGATGCGGTCAGGATCCTGCCTTCGGGGCGCACCAGCACCGTTTCGCGCATCGTTACGCTCGATGGCGATCTCGACGAGGCGGTTGCCGGCCAGTCCGTCACCATCTGCCTGGCCGACGAAGTCGACTGCTCGCGCGGCGACGTGATCTGCGTTTCCGACAGCCCGGCCGAAGTCTCCGACCAGTTCGAGGCGTCGCTGGTGTGGATGAACGACGAGGCGCTGCATGTCGGCCGGTCCTATTGGCTGAAACTCGGCACGCAGCTGGTATCGGTGACGATCCACGAGCCGAAGTACAAGATCGACGTCAACACGATGGAGCATCTTGCCGCCAAGACGCTCGAGCTCAACGAGATCGGCATCGCCGAAATCGCGACCGACAAGTCCATCGTTTTCGAGCCCTATGGCGACAACCGCACGCTCGGCGGCTTCATCCTGATCGACAAGATGACCAATGCGACGGTCGCCGCAGGCATGCTGCATTTTGCGCTGCGCCGGGCCCAGAACGTCCATTGGCAGGCGCTCGACATCGGCCGCAAGCAGCACGCTGACCTCAAGAACCAGAAGCCCGCCGTGCTGTGGTTCACAGGCCTGTCCGGTTCCGGCAAGTCGACCATCGCCAACCTCGTCGAAAAGAAGCTGTACCGGATGAACCGGCACACCTTCCTGCTCGACGGCGACAACGTGCGGCATGGTCTCAACAAGGATCTGGGCTTCACCGAGGCCGACCGCATCGAGAACATCCGCCGCGTCGGTGAAGTCGCCAAGCTGATGGCCGACAGCGGGTTGATCGTCATCACCGCCTTCATCTCGCCCTTCCGGGCCGAGCGGGAGTTGGTGCGCGCGATGCTGCCCGAGGGCGAATTCGTCGAGGTGTTCATCGATACGCCGCTGGCCGTCGCCGAAAGCCGCGATGTCAAAGGGCTTTACAAGAAGGCGCGTTCAGGCGAACTCAAGAACTTCACCGGGATCGACAGTCCCTATGAAGCCCCGGTCAATCCGGAGATTCGCATCGACACCACGGCGATGAGCCCCGACGAGGCAGCCAGCCTGATCGTCGACAAGCTTCTCGGCGACGCTTGAGGAATGACTGGATGTTCCTGTTCAAGGGCCGCGAGGCACACAGCCGGTCGTTTGCCAAGGCGGTCAGCTGGCGCATTCTCGGCAGCCTCGACACCTTCATCCTCAGCTGGTTCTTCACCAGCAGCGTGAAGGCGGCAGGAGCTATCGCGACGACCGAAGTGCTGACCAAGATGGTGCTCTACTATTTTCACGAGCGCGCCTGGAGTTCGGTGCGCTGGGGCTTCAAGGATGAGCCGGACGATCCGGCCGCCAAGATCTGAGGACTATGCAATGAATGACGCCGATCTCGCCGCCCACCTTGCCGATGTTGCCGGCAAGATTTTGCTTCAGGTGAGGGCGTCCGGCATGTTCGAGGGCAAGTCGCTCGGCAAGGCGGGCGACCAGACCGCCAACCAGTTCCTTGTCCATGCCCTGCGCGAACAGCGGCCTGAGGATGGCCTTCTTTCCGAGGAGGAAAAGGACAATCTGGCGCGGCTCGACAAGAGCCGGGTGTGGATCGTCGACCCGGTCGACGGCACACGCGAATATGGCGAGGAGCGCACCGACTGGGCGGTCCATGTTGGCATGGCGGTTGACGGCGCGCCGGCGATGGGCGCAGTCGCACTGCCGGGCCTTGACCTGGTCCTGCGGTCCGACCAGCCCCGGGAAGTCCCGGCTGCCCCGGAAAAGCTGCGCATGGTGGTAAGCCGCACCCGGCCTGCCAAGGAAGCTACCGAAGTCGCCGATCGGCTCGGCGCGGAGCTCGTGCCGATGGGTTCGGCCGGCGCCAAGGCGATGTCGATCATCCTCGGCGATGCCGACATCTACCTGCATTCGGGCGGCCAGTACGAATGGGACAGCTGCGCCCCCGCGGCTGTCGCGCTCGGCCACGGCCTGCATTGCTCGCGCATCGACGGCAGCCCGCTGGTCTACAACTGTGAAGACACCTACATGCCCGACCTGCTGATCTGCCGGAAGGAACATGCAGAGGAAGTGCTGCGGCAGGTAGCGGACCTGATCTGATCTGGCAAACGCGGTTCCAGAAACTTCATCATTCCCGCGAAAGCGGGAACCCAGCTTGCCAGGTTTGAAACTGGGTTCCCGCTTTCGCGGGAATGACGAGTTGGGACGAATGGCAACCCTCCGATTTAATAGACAACATTGCTGATTAGGCCGGACTGGTATATCCCTCGCTCCAAGGTTCGAGGGAAGGGCAGCGATGGAAGCAAAGACCAAACGGCGGGCGAGAGATCCGGCTGCGACGCGCGCCGCGATCCTCGATGCCGCCAGCAACCTGCTCGCCAAGGACGGGCCGGAAGCGGTCAGCCTGTCGGCCGTCGCGCATCTCGCCGGCGTCAACCGCGGCACCGCCTACCAGCATTTCGAAACCCGCGAGAAGCTGATCCAGGCGACGATGGACTGGGTGTCCGATAAGCTCTTCCGCGCGGTTTTCGGTGATCCCGAGACGATCGGCGAGCGCCAGGTCGAAGAGGTCGACATTGCCGATCTCGGTGACCGGCTCGTCGATTTCGCCATGGAAAATCCCGAGCTGTGCCGGGTCTGGTTCCAGCAGGTGCTGGCCTCGCCGGATCCTGCGAACGATCCGTTCTGGCGCGAATATTGCGATTCCTTCGGGCGCTTTGCCGCGACCGACCTCGCCGAGCCCGATATCGATCACGAGGTCGTCGCGATCATGATGCTGGCCGGCGCGTTCTTCTGGCCGATCTGGGCGCGCGCCCATGCCGAGGACGAGAAGACCCGCGGCCGGCTTTCCCGCCGCTTCGCCGACGAGATGCTGCGCCTTTCGATCAACGGGACCATGCGCGCGGAGGCGTTTCCGGATATCGTCAAGCGGCTTGGCGGAGGAAGCTGACCGGCTCGCGGCGCTTTTCCCTTGCCCCGGCGAGCCAATTTGGTAGCGCGGGGGCATTCGTTTCAGTCCTAACGGAGGCAAGCGCCTCCTTCCGCCCAACAAGGGGAGTTTCAGATGTTTTCCGCAATCCTGATTGAAAAGACCGACGACGGACAGACGGTCGGTGTGCAGCAGCTCGACGAGAGCCAGCTTCCCGAGGGCGATGTCACCATCGATGTCGAATATTCGACGATGAACTACAAGGACGGGCTCGCCATCACCGGCGACGGCCCGGTCGTGCGCCGCTGGCCAATGGTCCCCGGCATCGATCTCGTCGGCACCGTCAGCGACAGCTCGAACGCGCAGTTCAACGCTGGCGACAGGGTGCTCCTGAACGGCTGGGGCGTCGGCGAAGTGCACTGGGGCGGTTTCGCCCAGAAGGCGCGGCTCAAGGGCGAGTGGCTGGTCAAGCTGCCGTCTGCCTTCACTGGGCCGCAGGCCATGGGCATTGGCACCGCGGGCTATACCGCCTCTCTCAGCGTCGATGCGCTGGTGAATTTCGGCGTCACCCCTGCCGATGGCGAAGTGCTCGTCACCGGCACGCCCGGCGGCGTCGGTTCGGTGGCGACGGTGCTGCTCAAGAAGGCGGGCTTCACCGTGGTCGCTTCCTATGGCGACGAATCCGAAAAGGAATACCTCACCACGCTGGGCGCAGCCGATTTCATCCACCGCAGCGAGCTGTCCGATCCCGGCAAGCCGTTCCAGAAGGAACGCTGGGGCGCCGTGGTCGACTCGGTCGGCAGCCACACGCTCGCCAACGCCATCGCCCAGACCAAGTATCGCGGCACCGTTACCGCCTGCGGTCTCGCGCAGGGCAGCGACCTGCAGACCTCGGTGATGCCGTTCATCCTGCGCGGCGTCAGCCTGCTCGGCATCGACAGCGTGATGTGCCCTCAGAAGCCGCGCCAGGCCGCCTGGGATCGCCTGGGCCGCGATCTCGACCCGGCGGTGCTCAACACCATCGCCACCGAGATCGGCCTTGCCGATACCATCCCGGCGGCGCGCGACCTGATCGACGGCAAGGTGCGAGGCCGGCTGATCGTCGACGTCAACCGCTGATCTGACTGGCTTGGGAGAGGATACCATGGCTGAAGCCGACGCAGGCAGCAATGAGAGGCCACAGCTCGACCTGAGTGATGTCGACCCCAGGGTCGGCCAGCTCGTTGGCGGCGGCCAGCTGATCGAGCCGTGCTCCAAGAGCGATATCCGCCGCTGGGTC
>CAYPFE010000263.1:0-5020 GCA_964409895.1 uncultured Novosphingobium sp. | reverse complement strand
CACGTGCGCTTCATAACGCCCCAGCAATTCCTCCAGCGCCGGCATCGCCCTGCCCTGCGCCCTGCCGGAAGCGAGGCTCTTGCGCAGCACGTCCATGTCCTGTTCGCGCACCTTGCCGCCGTGGTGGAACTTGTTGAACGCCGAATAGTCGACCGGCAGGCAGTCCTGCTCCATCTTGAGGTTGTTCTTCGCGAGCCGGGCGGGCGAGATGAACAGGCTGCCGATCTTGCCCATCAGCCCATGTTCGGGCAGGCGCATGATCTCCTTCATCGCCCCCGCGCCCAGCGCCATCAGCTCCTCGTCCTCGGCCATTTCGCCGGCCTGGGGCCAGCCGGCGAGGTCGAACATCGCCATGATCGCGAAGATCGAGCTGGTGAAGGTGGCATAGAGCTTGGCGGGCACCTTGGAGCATTTCGACACGCCGGACCTGTCGTAAAGCTCGGCAAAGGCCTTGGCGGCTGCCTTCGGCTGGTTCACCATCATGAAGCCGGGGTTCTTGCCCATGTGGTGATAGGCCATCGAGGCCTGCGCGAGCTTTTCCGGATCGGTCGGCGGATTGAGGGGGAGGGTGACGCGGTCGGTCTGGTAGCTCAACAGCCCCATCGTGCCCTCGATCACCCTGTCGTCGGGCAGGCCCATGGTATCCCGGCAATATTCGCGCACGCCGACGCCGCTGATCACCGCGACACCCTTGCCGCCGCGCATCGCCTCGCCCAGCTCCTTCAGGAGCGCAGTGGCCTCCTCGCCACGGCAGGTGGCACCATCCATGGTGACGATCACCCAGTCGTAATCCTGGGTCATCGCATCATTGACCGAGGCGAAGCTGCGGTATTCCGAAAAACTCTTCAGTTCGTGGTCGTCGTAGCAATAGAGATGCTGCGGTTCGTCCAGCGCTGGCAGGCGGCCCTGCCGGACAAGGAAGGCGACCTGCGCGCCCGCAAGGTGCAAATGGTATCCCGTCACCACGCCAAGCGCGCCCGCGCCGACGATCAGTACCGATGGTTGTGCCATGTCCCGTCTCCTGTCCCTGTTGCCTTCTGTCCCGCGTCAGTCTTCGCCGTGATCGGCCCTGCCGAAGTCCGGCCGCGCGTCGTCCTGGCCTTCCTCGATGATCGAGCGGCGCACGGCCCGAGTGCGGGTGAAGTGATCGAACAGCGCATCGCTGTTTTCCGTGCGGATCGCACGCTGGAGCGCGGTCAGGTCTTCGGTGAAGCGCTGCAGCATGGTCAGTACCGCGTCCTTGTTGGACAGGAACACGTCGCGCCACATCGTCGGGTCGGACGCGGCTATGCGCGTGAAGTCGTGAAAGCCACCGGCCGAATATTTGATCACTTCGCTCTCGGTTACATCTTCAAGGTCCGAGGCTGTCCCCACGATTGTATAGGCGATGAGGTGCGGCAGGTGGCTGGTGACGGCGAGCACGAGGTCATGGTGCGCGGCGTCCATGATCTCGACATTGGCGCCGAGTGCTTCCCAGAACTCGACCAGTGCGGTGAGCTTGAGGAGGTCGCAAGGCTCCGGCGGGGTAACGATGCACCAGCGGTGCTGGAACAGGCTGGCAAAGCCCGCGTCGGGCCCGGAATGCTCGGTGCCGGCGACCGGGTGGGCGGGTATCACGAGGTGATTGGGCAGCGCGTCACCCAAGGCTTTTGCGATCGATACCTTGCAGGAGCCGACATCGCTCACCACGGCATCGGAAGGCAGCGCGGAAGCGATTTCGCGCGCGGCGTCGCCCATTGCACCCGGCGGGACGCAAAAGATCACGAGATCGGCATCGGCAACTGCATCGGCGGACGTATCGCAGATGGTGTGCGCCAGACCGCGCTCGGCGGCGCGGCGGCGCGTCGCCGGATCGCTGTCGTAACCGGTGGTGCGGATATCGGGCAGGTACTGCTGCACGGCGAGCCCGATCGAGCCGCCGAGCAGGCCAAGGCCGATGATTGCGACGCGTTCGAAACTCATCGCGCCGCCTCCGCCATGTCCTTGAGCGCGGCCGCTATGGCGTCCATGTCTGCCGATTCGCCGATGGTGATGCGCAACCCATGCGGCAGGCCCTGGCCCGGCAGCCAGCGGGTGATGTAGCCATGCTCCATCAGACCTTCATAGGCCGCTTCGGCACTAAGCGCTCCCTCGAACAGGATGAGCACGAAATTGGCCTGGCTGGGCAGGGCGCGCAATCCGTGGTTGCCCAGTGCTTCGACTTGCCGGACGAATGCCGCACGGATGGTGGCGTTTTGGTGGCGCGTTCGTGTCACGAAGTCCTGGTCGCCGACAGCGGCTAGGCAGGTGGCCTGCGCACCGTTGTTGACGTTGAACGGACCGCGGATGCGGTTCAGTATCTCGACCAGCGCCTCGGCTCCGGTCGCCCAGCCAACGCGTTCGCCAGCGAGGCCATAAGCTTTTGAAAAGGTGCGGGTAACGAGTACATTGCCGTGCCTTGCAGCGAGGCTCAATCCGCCGTCGTCATCCTCGGGCGCAACATATTCGGCATAGGCCTGGTCGAGCACTAGCAACACGTCCGACGGCAGGCCCGCGTGCAACCGTTCGATCTCACCGGCTGACAGGAAGCTTCCAGTCGGGTTGTTGGGATTGGCGATGAAAACCACGCGAGTGCAGGGAGTTACCGCTGACAGCACGGCATCGACATCGGTGCCGTAATCACTATCGGTAACCTCGACCGGCGTCGCTCCGCAGCGCCTCGCGACGATATCGTAGAGCGAGAATCCGTAGCGGACATAGACCACCTCGTCGCCGGGGCCGGCAAAGGCGCTCGCAGCCACGCTCAACAGCTCGCCGGAGCCGGTGCCGCAGATGATCCGCGACGGATCGATACCATGCAGTTCGCCCAGCGCCGCGCGCAGCTCCTTGCTGTCGGGATCGGGGTAAAACGAAGGAATCACGGCATTTTCCCGCGCCTTCAGCGCCGCCGGGCTGGTCCCCAGCGGATTTTCATTGGCCGAAAGTTTGACGAGCTTCCTGCCGTCCTTTCCGGCGGACTTGCCGGGGACATAGGCATGGATCGCGGAGATCCACGGCTTGGGACTCGGCCCGGAAGGAGTTTTCGCATCGTCAGCCATTGCGCGCAGGCCTTTAGCGAAGCCCCGCGCCGATTGACAGCCTGCATTGACAGGGGCGCGGGCAGCCCCCAATTGCCGGGCACCATGGCGAGTGCCGAACCTGTCATCCGGGGCGATGTCGTGACCCTGCCCGATCCCCTGCCGCTCGATTGCGGGCGGGCGCTGGAAGGCGTGCAGATCGCCTACGAGGCCTATGGTGAGCTCAACGCGGCGAAGGACAACGCCGTCTTCATCGCTCACGCGCTGACCGGCGACCACCATGTCGCGAGCCCGCATCCGATCACCGGCAAGCCGGGCTGGTGGCTGCGCATGGTGGGGCCGGGCAAGCCGATTGACACCAACCGCTTTCACGTCATCTGTGCGAATGTCATCGGCAGCTGCATGGGTTCGACTGGCCCGGCAAGTACGGGACCGGACGGCGCGCCCTTTGGCATGGGCTTTCCCGTCATCACCATCCGCGACATGGTACGCGGCCATATTGCGCTCCTCGACGTGCTGGGGATCGAGAGGCTGCATTGCGTGGTCGGCGGATCGATGGGGGGGATGCAGGCGCTGTCGCTGGCCGCGAATTTCCCGGACCGGACAGCGTCGGCGCTGGTGATCGCGGCGACAGCGAAGCATTCGGCGCAGAACATCGCCTTTCACGAGGTCGGGCGGCAAGCCATCATGGCCGATCCGGCGTGGCGGGAAGGGCGCTATTACGGACATGGCAAGGGTCCAGAAAAGGGCCTGTCCGTTGCGCGAATGGCGGCGCATATCACCTATCTCTCCGAAGCCGGGCTTACCGACAAGTTCGGACGGCGGTTACAGGATCGGGCGGAAAAGACCTTCGGCTTCGATGCCGATTTCCAGGTGGAAAGCTATCTGCGCTATCAGGGTATCAGCTTCACCGACCGGTTCGACGCCAATTCCTATCTCTACATCACCAGGGCAATGGACTATTTCGACCTGGCCGAGGAACATGGCGGTCATCTCGCCAACGCCTTTGCCGACAGCAAGGCGCGCTTCTGCCTCGTCAGCTTCGATACCGACTGGCTTTATCCGACGGCTGAATCGCGCAGCATCGTCCATGCCTTGAACGCGGCCGGTGCACCGGTCAGCTTCGTCGAATTATCGGCACCCTACGGTCACGACAGCTTCCTGCTCGACGTGCCCGCGCTCGACCGGGTGATTTCGGGGTTTTTGGGGCAGTGAGCGGACTGCCCGACGGTTATGAATTGCGTGAGGGTGCCGATCCGGTAGCGGCGCACGCTTTCCTGACCGAAAGCTATTGGTCGAAGGGAATCTCGCTGGATAAGGTACGACGGGCATTCGCGGCTTCGATGCTCGTTTCAGTTTGGAGCAATGGGCAACAGATTGGCATGGCACGTGTACTCACTGACCACGCGATCCTGGCCTACTTGCACGATGTCTATGTCTTGCCGGAACATGGTGGCCGCGAGATTGCCCAAGCCATGCTCACTTACCTCCACAATCACCCACAGTTGCAAGATGTCGGTAGATGGGCACTTTTCACCAAGGATGCGCAGTCGCTGTATTCAAAATTCGGCTGGAAACAGTACCCTTGGCCCGAACGGCTGATGATTATTGACCCGAAGGTTTTTCCCGCATGACCGCGCTCCGTCCCGACCTCGCGGTCATCCGCGACAATGTCGCGCCGGGCAGCAGGGTGCTCGACGTCGGCTGCGGCGATGGCGTGCTGCTCGAAGCATTGCGCGACGCCAAGCAATGCGACGCTCGTGGCATGGAGCTCGATTCCACCAATGTCGCGGTATGCGTCGGCAAGGGGCTTTCGGTTATCCAAGGCGATGCCGACGAGGATCTCGCCTTCTACCCAGACGCATCCTTCGATTATGCGATCCTCAGCCAGACGCTGCAGACCACCAAGCGGCCCGATTTCGTGCTCGACGAGCTGATGCGGATCGGCAGGCGGGCCTTCGTCA
>CAYPFE010000262.1:0-5029 GCA_964409895.1 uncultured Novosphingobium sp. | reverse complement strand
CGGCGATGGCGGTCGCCAGCACGACGCGGCGGTGGCCTTCGGGATCGCGGCGGATCGCGGCGCGTTGGGCGGCGGGCTCGCACTGGCCGTGGAGAGGCAGGACGAGCGCCTGCGGCAGCTTCTCCGCCAGCCCTTCGCATGTTCGTTCGATCTCGCCAACACCGGGCAGGAAGGCGAGTATATCGCCGGCTTCGTCGCGCCACGCCGTGAGAATCGCCGAGGTCATCGCGTCCTCAATGCGCAGTTCCGGCCGAGCACCCAGCCAGCGGATCGCCAGCGGATAGGCCTTGCCCTCGCTCTCGATCACCGGAGCCTGCCCCAGCAGCGAAGCAAAACGCGCGCCGTCGATCGTCGCCGACATCACCACCAGCCGCAGATCGTCGCGCAGGACTTCCTGGCTCTCGGTCGCGAGAGCCAGGCCAAGGTCGCTGTCGAGATGCCGCTCATGTGCCTCGTCGAACAGCACGGCGGAGACGCCGTTCAGTTCGGGATCGTCGAGGATCGTCGAAACGAAGATCGCCTCGGTCATCACCAGCACCCGGGTCCGGGCAGAGCGCTTGCCGTCCAGCCGGGTCAAATAGCCGACGGTCTCACCCGGTTCCTCTCCCAGCATCTCGGCCATGCGTTCGGCAGCCGCGCGCGCGGCGACGCGCCTCGGGCTGAGCAGGATCACCGTGCCGCTGCACCACGCCTCGCCCAGCACTGCCGGAGCAACCGCCGTGGTCTTGCCTGCGCCCGGCGGCGCCACGAGCACAGCGCTCGTCCCCCCGCGCAGGGCGGCGAGCAGCTCGGGCATCACGGCATGGATCGGCAGATCGGTCACGCCCTCGCCTTACCCGCAACCATTATCGGAATGAAAGGCGTCGCGTTTTCGGTTAGGCCACGAGCGAAGGAGAATGGCCATGGGTACACTCACAGGAAGGGTCGCGGTGGTGACCGGTGGCGGGCGGGGGATCGGCCGGGCGATCGCGCTGAAGCTGGCGAGCGAGGGCGCGGACATCGTCGTGTCATCGCGCACCCAGGCTGAGATTACCGCGACCGTCGAAGAGTCCGAAGCCATGGGCGTCCGGGCACTCGCGGTGACGGCGGACGCAACGCAGCGCGCTTCGGCCCGCGAGCCGGTGCTGCGCGCGCTCACCGAGTTCGGGCGTGTCGACATCCTCGTCAACAATGTCGGCGGGCTGGTGGGCTTCCACGCGGCCTTCGGCGACGGCAGCGACGCGGCCGATGACAGCTTCGAGGCGACGATGGTGCTCAACGTCACCTCGGCCTGGTGGACGACGGCGCAGGCGCTGCCAGCAATGAAGGACAACGGCTTCGGCCGGGTGATCAACATCGGCTCGACTGAATCGCTGCTCGCTAATCCAGGCTGCCCCGCCGCCTATATCGCCGGAAAGCACGCGGTCGCCGGCCTCACCAAGCAGCTCGCCCAGGACGTCGGCGACAGCGGCATCACCGTCAACTGCATCTGCCCCGGATGGACCAATACCAGCATGGTCGATTTCGAGGCGATGGCCGCGCACAACGGCACCACCTCCGCCGAGGCCCGCGCCCATGCCGAAGAGATGAGTGCCCAGCGCTGCATCCTTGAGCCCGAAGACATCGCGGCGATGGCCGCGTTTCTCGCCAGCGACGAAGGCAAGCGGATCACCGGGCAGGTGATTTCGGTGGATGGGGGCTACCGGTTGTAGGAACGGCCTACAGCACCGAGAAAAGCTCAATAACAGCGGGCGACCGCGAATTCGGCGGCTTCGGCCATCGCCGAACGCGCTTCGCTGGTGGGAAAGCCAGCAATGGCATCGATGGCACGCTCGGCGAAGTGGCGGGCGCGCTCGCGGGTAGCGTTTACCGTGTCGTGCCGGGCGATGAGTTCGACCGCGTGGGAGAGATCCTCGTCCTCGTTGCGGAAACCGGCGATAGCGTCTTCCCAGAAGCGGCGTTCCTCGGCATCGCCCCGGGCGTAGGCGAGGATCACCGGCAGGGTCATCTTGCCTTCGCGGAAGTCGTCGCCCTTGTCCTTGCCGCTTTCGGTCGCGTCCGAATCGTAATCGATGGCATCGTCGGTGAGCTGGAATGCAATACCAAGGTTGCGGCCGAAGGATTCCAGTGCCTTTTCCTCGGCCTCGCTCTTCTCGGCAACGACGGCGGCGACGCGCATGGCGGCGGCCAACAGGGCAGCGGTCTTGGCGCCGATGATCGAGAGATAGCGCTCCTCGCTGGTCTCGATATGGCGCTGGGCGGTGAGCTGGTCGACCTCGCCCTCGGCGATTACCGAGGAGGCCCGGGCAAGGATCTTGAGCACCTTGAGGCTGCCGTCCTCGACCATCAGCTCGAAGGCGCGGGTAAACAGGAAATCTCCAACCAGCACCGTCGCCGGATTGCCGAAGACGATGTTGGCGGTCGCCTTGCCTCGCCTGAGGTCCGAGCCATCGACGACATCGTCATGCAGCAGCGTCGCGGTGTGGATGAACTCGACGGCTGCTGCCAGCTTGTGGTGCCGATCTCCGTGATATCCGCATAACTCGGCCCCAGCGACTGTCAGCATCGGACGCATACGCTTGCCGCCGCCCGAAATGAGATGGCCTGCAAGCGCCGGGATCAGCGGAATTTCGCTCTGCATGCGGTCGAGGATCACAGTATTGACGCTGTTCATGCCAGCCGCGGTCAGAGCCAGCATCGGCGACAACGAAGGCAACTTCTCGGCGGGGCGCAGGGGTACGACATCGGCGCTCATGAGCGAGCCCATGGCGGCTAAGGTTTCGGAAGGCAAGCCCAATCGGGACGATTGGCAAGGCCGGGCAGCTCATGCTAGCGCTGCGCACATGAGCAGCGACGCACCCGATCCCGTTCTCGCGGGCTACCGCGCCAGCATCGACAATATCGATGCCGCGCTGATCCATATGCTCGCGGAGCGCTTCCGCATCACCAAGGCTGTCGGCGCCTACAAGGCCGAGGCGCAGCTGCCGCCGTCCGATCCGGGCCGCGAGGAACGCCAGATCGCACGGTTGCGTGCGCTGGCCGAAGACGCCCAGCTCGATCCCGACTTCGGCGAGAAATTCATCCGCTTCGTGATTGACGAGGTGATCCGCCACCACGAACAGGCGCGCAACGGGGGCTAGGCCTAACCCGCCACGCTCGGCACCTTCAGGCGCACCAGCAGCCCGCCCAGATCCTCGCTTTCGCCGAGTTCGACCGAGCCGCCGTAAATTTCCGCCACGTCGCGCACGATGGCGAGGCCGAGCCCGGTTCCGGGTTTGCCGGTATCGAGCCTGGCGCCGCGATCGAAGATGCGGGTGCGCTCTTCCTCGGGGATGCCGGTGCCGTCGTCCTCGATCATGATTTCGCACCAGCCGGGCTCCTCGCCCTCGCCGACCGTGACGAAAACACTGCCGCCGCCGTATTTCGCGGAATTCTCGATGAGATTGCCGAGCAGTTCCTCAAGGTCCTGCTTTTCCATCGCGACCACGGCATTGCGATCGCCGTCGAGATCGAAACGTGTCGTCTCGTAGAGCCGCTCGACTGCGCGCAGCACGGCTTCGAGGCTGGTCCAGACGTGAGCGCGAGAGAGGCCCGCGGCCCGGCGCCCCACCGCCCGTGCTCGCGCAAGGTGATGTTCGACCTGGCGGCGCATCACCCGCGCCTCTCGGATCACGGTTTCGGAAAGATCAGGCGCATGCGCCGTAGCCGCATTCATCACCACGGTAAGCGGCGTCTTCAGCGCATGGGCAAGGTTGCCGGCATGGGTGCGCGCTTCCTCCGCCTGGCGCTCGTTGTCCGCCAGCAGCGCGTTCAACTCGTCGACCAGCGGCTCGACTTCCCGGGGCAATGGTTCGCTGAGGCGGCTCTCTCCAGTGGTCCGCATTTTCTGGATCGCCTGACGGACATGACGTAACGGGAACAGCCCATACCACGTCTGTAGCCCCGCCATGACCAGCAGGCCAATCGCCAGGATCACGAAGCTGTAGGCTAGAATTGCCCTGATGTTGGCGATCTGCTGGTCGAGTTCCTCGCGGCTGGCAGCAACCGTGAACCACCACTGCGTCTCGCTTCCGGGCAGGACAATCGCACGCTCCATCGTCCGCAAGGGTTCGTTGGCGAACTGGTAGCTGTCGTAGACATGGGCTTCGTCGTGGGAATGTCCGGCCCTGACCTCCAGACTACGGTCCCACAGTGAGCGCGACGGAAAATCCTCATGCCCCTCACCCCTGATCTGCCAGTAAAGCCCGCTGTTGGGCTCAAGAAACCTCTGGTCGCCGAGAGGCCGGTTGAAGAACACTTCGCCATCGGGACCGATCTCCGCAGATCCGATCATGCCGGTCAGCATGTAGCCCAGCTGCTCGTCGAAATTCTCGGTAATCAGGCTCGTCAGCGTCCGTTCCAGCGCAACGCCACCGACCAGCAGCAGGATCGTGATCCAGCCCGCCGCGATCAGCATCATCCGGCGCGCGAGCGAACCAGTGTCGTCTGGCCTGGACGCAACCGTCTCGTCAGGAACGGGGCCGGCCCCGTCCTCCTCAGCCGCGGGGGGCGTCGGCGGGATCGTCGAGGCTGTAACCGAGTCCACGGATCGTGGTGATGACATCGGCTCCCAGTTTCTTGCGGATGCGGGTTACGAAGACTTCGATGGTGTTCGAGTCTCGGTCGAAATCCTGATCGTAGATATGCTCGATCAGCTCGGTGCGGCTGACCACCTTGCCCTTGTGGTGCATCAGGTAGGACAGCAGCTTGTATTCCTGCGCGGTGAGCTTGACCGGCTCACCGGCAAGCGTAACACGGCCCGAACGCGTATCGAGCCGCACATCGCCCGCCATCAGCTCGGACGAGGTGTTGCCCGACGCACGCCGGATCAGTGCCCGGAGCCGCGCGATGAGTTCCTCGGTCTGGAACGGTTTTGCGAGGTAATCGTCGGCACCTGCGTCCAGCCCAGCCACCTTGTCGGACCAGCTGTCGCGCGCGGTGAGGACAAGGACCGGAAAGTCCCTGCCTTCCTTGCGCCACATACCGAGAACGGTGAGGCCGTCTATCTCCG
>CAYPFE010000261.1:0-5047 GCA_964409895.1 uncultured Novosphingobium sp. | reverse complement strand
TAGGCTTCGACCTCGTTCAGATCGTCGAGGGCGTCCGGCCGATAAATCAGCTGGCGCGTCATTCAGGGCCGAACTTTTCCTCGAACCACGCATCGATGTCGAACGGCCGCGCCGGCCCGCTGTTCAGCGATTTTTGGATCATCGCCCGCAGCGCCTCGATCCGCGCATCTTCGGCCATATATTGCCGCATCGCTTCCCGCACGACTTCGCTGGTCGAGCCGAATTCGCCCGATTCGACCTTGCGGCGGGCGAATTCCGTGAAGGGCGCGCCGAGCGCGACGGAGGTGTTCTTCACTGCCATCTATATCATATTACCAAATATTGGTAACTCTGTCCAGTTCCACCGGGCTCACACCTCTTCCGCGAAAATCAGCCCCGCTTCGACCGTATCGACGTCCTCCGCATGGCGATAACCAAGAAACTCCCGCGCCTCCGGGATCGGCAGGTGCAGCGCCTCTTCGTAGCGCATCATATGCGAGGATTCGGACTCCTGTCCGATCCTGAAGCCGCGCTGCATCAGGTCCACCACTATCGTCCAGATCTGCGGGTAATGGAGGTAGGCGCGCAGGACGAGGCGGTAGCCGCCGAACAGGTAGATTTCCGAAAGCCGCGCCGCCAGCTCGGACGAGAAATGGGCGAAGGGATTGGTCTGGCGGAAGAAATAGGGCAACATTTCGCCGAGCGAATTGAAGCCGCCGCCAGTCATCAGATGCTCGAAATCGTGGATCTGTCCCGAACGGATGCGGATGTAATCGAGGTCCGTTTCGGGCTTCTCGTAGCCCCAGCTGAGGTTCAGCTCATAGCCGTTGTCGACGAGGTAGCGGTAATAGATGCCGCCGAAGCTGTCCGGCGGAAACTTCGCGAAATCCTCCAGCGTCAGGTCCATGTAGGGTCGCTCTTCCAGCCAGTCCCTGAACTCCGGCTTCTTTTCCTTTTCGGCATCGATCAGCCGCGTCATCTCCTTGACGTCGCGCAGGTCGTCGAGGGCTTGCGCGAGGCCTGAGGAGGTGTCGGCGGGCATTGGCATGTCCGGGCCGTTGCGCCGCAGATATTGCGTAACCAGCCAGTCCCTGAGCCCTGCGTGATTGAGCCATTTAGAGCTGCTCCTCAGCACGCTGCTCGTGGATTCGGTCTCGCTGACGTTCTTCGTGAAATAGCTGTAATCGCGCTTCATGCCGCGCTCCATCCTCTCGATCGATTGGCGCGATCCTAGCGCACAATCTGGGTTTCGAACAGCCGCCGGGTTGAGGAGACCTTGGCCAAGGCGCACGCGCATTGCATCACCCGCCCCATGGACCTGTACCTTCTCGTCAAGACCCTCCACATCGTCTACGCCACCGTGCTGTTCGGGACCGGGCTTGGCATCGCCTTCTTCTTCCTGATGGGGATGAGGAGCGGCGAGCCGGCGATGGCGCTGTTCGCCGCGCGGACCACGGCGGTTGCCGACATGATCTTCACGCTGACTGCGGGCATCGCACAACCGCTCACGGGCTTCTGGCTGGTGTGGCAGGTGGGATACGATCCCTTCGCGACATGGCTGGTCATCACCTATGTTCTCTATCTGGTGGCGCTGGCCTGCTGGCTGCTGGTGGTGTGGCTGCAGCTGCGCATCCGTGACCTTTATGCGGCCCGGGTGAGGGGAGAGGCGTTCGACGAGGCACTATGCCGCCGGTATTTTCGCTGGTGGTTCGCGCTGGGGTGGCCGGCGTTCCTCGGGCTCGTCGTGGTCTTCTGGCTGATGGTGGCGAAAACGCCATGAGCCGGCGCGTCCTCATCCTCGGCGGATACGGCAATTTCGGCAGCTATATCGCCCGCGCGCTGGCGCCGGACGTGTCGATCCAGCTGATCATTGCCGGGCGCAGCGAGGCGAAGGCCCGCGCGTTCGCACAAGCGCTTGATGCCGCCAACCCGGCCGAAGGCGTGGCGCTCGATATCGAAGGCGATCTCGCGCCGGCACTGGCTGAACACAAGCCCGCGATGGTGATCCACACCGTCGGTCCGTTCCAGAACCAGGACACCCGCGTCGCCGAGGCATGCATCGCGGTTAGCGCGCATTACGTCGACCTCGCAGACGCCCGCGCCTTCGTCTGCGGCATCGGCGCGCTCGACCAGGCGGCGCGGGCAGGGGGCGTGGCGGTTGTCGCCGGAGCCAGCTCCGTCCCCTGCCTTACCGCTGCCTATCTCGATGACGCGATGCGCGACTTCGCCACCATCGAGAGCGTCGACTATGGCATCACCGCCGCCCAGCAGACCAACCGTGGGCTTGGCACCGCAACGGCAATTCTCAGCTATGTCGGTAGGCCCTTCACCATGCTGTGCGGCGGGCGGATGCGGCGGGTACACGGCTGGCAGGGGTTGCGTTGCGTGAGCTATCCCGAACTCGGCCGCCGCTGGTTCGGCTATTGCGACATCCCCGATCTTGACCTGTTCCCACAGCGCTATCCGGGCCTTAAGGACATGCGCTTTGCCGCCGGGCACGAGGTGGCGCTGCTGCATTTCGGCACCTGGTTGCTGAGCTGGGGCGTGCGGCTGCGCCTGCTGCCCCGGCTCGACCGCTGGGGCGGGTTCCTGCTGCGGACGAGTTTCCTGTTCGACCGGCTGGGTTCCGGTCGCAGCGGCTTCCATATGCACATTCGGGGCAGGGCGCCCGACGGCCAGGTGCTGGAACGCCGCGAATGGATCGTCGCGCGATCCGGCGACGGCCCCAATATCCCCTGTATGCCCGCGATCCTGCTCGCCCGCCGCCTGGCCCGCGAGGGCCGCCTCCCGCCCGGCGCGCAGCCCTGCGTCGGCCTGATCGGCCTCGACGAATATCTCGGCGCGCTGGAGGGGCTCGATATCTCCATCATCCGCCAGTGACGGGCTGATCGCGAGGTCTTGCCCCACGCCTGCAACAGTGACACATTCCCGCCAGACCATTTCCTGCAAGGAGAGGCAGGCATGACCCAGCTCGATATCCGTCCGCTCGGCGACGAATACCCCTTCGGCGCGCGTATTTCCGGTGTCTCCATGGCCAATATCGGCGAGGAGGACGTCCGGCAGACGTTGCGCGATACATTCGAGGACCGCGGCATGATCGTGTTCGAGGACATCGAGCAGAGCGAGGACATGCAGTTCGCGCTGAGCGAGGTGTTCGGTCCCTCGCAGGACTATGCGATCAAGAATACCGTCTTCGAGGACAGCAAGCGCAAGGGCCTCATCACCTTCGCATCGGAGGAGGGCTCCGAGACCATCACGCGCTTCGGCGGGCGCACCATTGCCGGCCATGTGCCGTGGCATTTCGATGCCTGCTATGCCGAGAAACTCAACCGCGCCGGCGTGCTGCGCATGATCGTCAACGCGCCTGAAGAGGGCATGACCGGCTTTTGCGACGGCGTGCAGCTCTACAAGGCGCTGCCTGCGGAATGGCAGGCGAAGGCCGAGGCGATCGACGTCGTCTACTGGCAGTTCAACATGACCCATCACCAGCGCTTCGGCATGCCCGAGGATTGGGAGCTGGTGCAGCTCGCCCAGAAATCGGTCGAGCTGTCCGAAGCATCCAAGGACATCCCGCGCACCGTCCATCCGGCGGTATGGCGGCGCAAGAGCGGTGAAAAGGTGCTCCACGTCTCGCCCTGGCAGGCGGACGGTATCGCCGGGATGGAAGGGCCCGAGGGCGACGCGCTGCTCGAAGAGCTGATCCAGGAAATGTACAAGGTGATGCGGCCCTTCTGGCATGACTGGGGCGAGAACCAGATGCTGATCTGGGACAACTGGCGCTTCCTGCATTCGGCCAGCGGCTACGCGCCGCACCACGCCCGCAAGGTGCTGCGCACAACGATTCAGGGCGATTACGGGCTCGGCTGCTACCGCAAGGATTGGACCGGCAAGGTGCCTGCGCTCGCCTGAGGGGGCTTGCTGGGACAATATGGGGATGCGGCGGGATGCCATATCGGGGACGCCGTATTCGGTGTTCCCGATATGATGGCAGGCGATAAGCGTGTGACGGGGGAAGTTAAGGGGCTAAGTGAAGTGTCACCGTCACTGCTAAAGACTGGCACCCATGGAAAATATTGGACTGTAGGGGCTGGTTTTGGAGTAGAAGGCGGAGCTTCCACCACCTATGGTCGCGTGCGAAGTTTGGCTGAATTCGCGGGACTTGGCTCGTCAGCGCAAGCGAGTTACGGTGTGGCGACTGGGGCATTTGTTTTCAATAAAGAAGGATATCTAATCGGCGGGGCTGGGGGACTTGCCACACCTGGTAAGGGTGCTTCTTTCACATTTAACGGGACAAAGTTATTTTCATGTAAGGTCCATAAAAAATGAAGGGGGGAAACTTAATTTCGTTTGCCTTAATCGTAATAATTTCTTTAGCCATTATTACGATTTTTTATGCGCCGTACCGAACTGAAAAAGTAGATAAATTGGATAGAGATATTGTGGGGGTGCTATATCTCGAGAGGTGCTGTAAGCATGAGCGTGGGACCAAATTTCGTACTGTTCAGAAATCCCGTTGACATTTCATACGAAGCGGGAAAATCGAGCGACAATCTTGGTGAATATATTTTGATTAGACGCGGAATATCATTTGTTCATTCTGGGCGTACTAATAAATACATCCCATCGGACAAAGTTAGAAAAATGAAGGGATCCAGGATTTTAGATAGTAATAACGAAATGACTATTCTAAATATTTATGCGGAAGATGGATTATTATTGGAATTTTATAAGGATAAGGGCGATCATAGTGACAAGTGTGAAAATTTAGAATTACGGTGATGGTGTGGACGGCGCTCTGTTGAGGGTTTGATTGACCTTTGGTCACTTCGTTCCGCGAGAAGCGATCTCCACGGTGTGTTCGTCAAGGAACCACCACAGGAGCACCGTCCATGAGAAAGTTAGCAATCGATCTTCTGTCTGTCACCACGAATTTACGGTGAAACTTCAACGGATTTACGTAGTTGCGGTAACACTTTACTTAAACCCTTGTGGTTACTGTGACACTTTACTTGTGGTTACGGTGACACTTTACTGGTCTCACCTTTGGATCAAAGCCCCCGACTTTAGT
>CAYPFE010000260.1:0-5052 GCA_964409895.1 uncultured Novosphingobium sp. | reverse complement strand
CAGCGAGCCGCTGGTCGCCGGCAGCTATGAGGATTCACTGCAGATCGAAATCACCGCGGCGAACTGAGCCGCAAGCGGGAAGGGTAGCGCATATGAGATTGTTCGGCACAGCATTGTCCTTCGCAAGCGCGCTGGCGCTCGCGATGATGCCGGTGGCCGAAGTCCGCGCGATGACGGTGCAGCCGGTGGTGATCAACCTCACCAGCTTCGGCACCGGCATGTCGCGGATCGTGCAGGTCGAAAACACCTTTGCCACGCGGCTGCCGATCGAGCTCAAGATCGAGGAACTGCGCTTCGAGGGCGATCGCCTGGTCAACACCCATGCCGATCCCGGCGACTTGCTGGTGTTTCCGCCGCAGGCCTTCATCGAACCGGGCGAGACGCAGACCTTCCGCATCCAGTATGTCGGCGATCCCGATCTTGCGCAGAGCAAGCATTACTATGTCACCGTCGCGCAATTGCCGGTGAAGCTGCCCGAGGGGCAGTCGGCGATCCAGATTCTCTACAATTTCCAGGTGCTGGTCAGCATTGCCCCGGCCGGGGCCAAGCCCGCGCTGGAGATTGTCGATGCGCAGGTTGGCAAGCTGGCCGACGGCAAGCCCGCCCCGCAGGTGACCATCGCCAATCCGTCCAATGCGCATGGCTACCTGTCCGACGGGCGCCTGCGGATCGAACAACGCGATGCCAGCGGGAAGAAGGTCTTCAGCCGGACCATCTCGGGTCCGGAATTGCTACAGATCGTCGGGTTCGGACTGGTCGGGGCCAACAGCCGCCGCACGATCACCGTCCCGGTTGAACTGCCGACAAGCGAGGGGAGCGTGGATGCCAAGTTCACGCCTCAGTAACACGGCCTGCCGCCGAACCCTCGCCTGGGCGCTGGCGATTGCCGCGTTCCACCTGCTGCCGACAGGTGCCCATGCCGCCGACCAGGAAGAGGACCTGACGCGCAGTTCCGCCCCGTCGGAAATCGTGCTGCCGCCGCCGCAATCGGGGCCCGATGGCCGCCCGCTCGATTTCAATACCTCGACCCAGGCGGTGCGGCTGACCATCTCGGCCAAGGATGGCCCGGTGCTGCTGGGCGATATCCCGGTGGTGGTCACGCCCGACGATCGCCTGCGCCTGCCGACCAGCCGCGTGCTCGACCTGCTGTCCGAACTGATTGCGGCCGACCAGCTCGAAGCGATCCGCGCCAGCCTGCTGGGGCGGCGCGAGGTCTCGGCCGACGAGCTGGCCCGGACCGGTCTGGCGCTGCGCTTCGACTACCAGCGGCTGGAGCTGCAATTCCTGATCCCGAGCGAGATGCGCGCCAGTCGTACGGTCCAGGTGAGCGCGCTCGACCGGGCGCGGATCGGCGAATTCCAGCAGCCCGAGGATGTCAGTGCCTACGTGAACGTCCGTGGCGCGCTGGACTATGTCAGCGACGGCCCGGTGGACGGCTTCGCTGATCCGACCTTCTTCCTCGACGGGGCCGCGCGGCTGGGCGATGTGGTGCTCGAAAGCGAGGCATTCTGGCAGCCGGGTGCAAACGGCACGGATTTCCAGCGGCAGGGCTCGCGGCTGGTCTATGACGACACGCAGAACATATTCCGCCTCACCCTGGGTGATCTCCAGCCGGTGGCGCGGGCATTCCAGGTCACGCCGAACATGGCGGGTGTCTCGATCGCCCGTTCCTACAGCGCGCTGCGCCCGCAGCAGATCATCCGCCCACGTGGCAACCGCAGCTTCCTGCTCGAGCGCCCGTCGACGGTCGAGATCTATGTCAACGGTTCGCTCGCCCGGCGGGTGCAGCTCAACCCCGGCAATTACGACCTCAACAACTTCCCCTACACGCAGGGCGCCAACGACATCCGCGTCAACATCGTCGACGACAGCGGGCGCGAGGAATCGCTGCGCTTCAACATCTTCCTCGACCAGACCCAGCTGGCCAAGGGTGTGGCCGAATTCGGGGTCTATGCCGGGGTGCGCGCGCCGCTGGGCCAGAGCGGGCCGGACTACCAGGACGATTTCGTCTTCACCGGGTTCGTCCGCCATGGCGTGTCCGACCTGCTGACGCTCGGGGCCAACCTGCAGGCCGACAAGGATAGCCAGATGGGCGGGATCGAGGCGGTGATCGGCACCCAGGTCGGCACCTTCTCGGGCAATCTCGCGGTTTCGCACGTCGATGGCCTGGGCGAAGGCTGGGCCGGGACTTTCTCGTTCCAGCGGCTGTTCCAGCGACCGCAGGGCTATGCGGATTCGCTCAACCTGTTCGTCGAGACGCGCAGCCGCAAGTTCGCCCCGATCTCGGTTCTGCTGCCCAACAACCCGTTCGAATTCGAGGTCGGCGGCGGCTATTCGCACGCGCTCAACGATCGCTCCTACATCGGTTTCGACGCGCGCTTCTCCAAGGGGCGCAGCGGCTTCACCGACCAGCACAATTACCGCATTTCGGCGGGCTACCGGGTCAACGACCGGATCAGCCTGACTGCCGAGACACGCTACGAGAAGAACAGCTTCCGCGATGAAGTGAGCGCTTTCGTGTCGCTCAACATCCGGCTGGGCGGCTTCTCCAGCGTACGCATGCAGTATGATACGCGCGACAACCGGGCGCGGGCATCGTTCCAGACGCTGCAGGGCCAGGGCGTCGGCTCGTTCAACCTGAGCGCGGATGTGGAGCGCAGCGACTTCGGCAGCGGCTTCAACTTCAGCGGCAATTACTATTCCAACTTCGGCGAATTCGGCCTCGCGCACCTGGGCGATTTCGCGGGCGATTTCGGCAATTCGCAATCGCAGCGGACCACGCTGCGGATGGCGACCTCGTTCGCCTTCGCTGGCGACGGCTTCGCGATCGGCCGGCCGATCTACGACAGCTTCGCGATCGTCAAGCCGCATGAGAAGCTCAAGGGCGCACGGATCCTGATCGATCCGACGCCGGGCGGGCATGTGGCCGAGACCGAGCCGTTCGGCACCGGGATCCACCCCAGCCTCAATTCCTATTCCGAAAGGACCATCACCGTGGACGCGCCCGAGGCCGAGGCGGGGACCGACCTGGGCACCGGATCGTTCCGCGTCATGCCGCAATACCGCAGCGGTTACCTGCTGATCGTCGGTTCGGATTACTCGATGACCGCGATCGGAACCTTGCTGGATCGCGACGGCGCGCCGGTCTCGCTCGCGGCGGGCACGATTACCGAATTGGGCAAGGACGAGCCGATTACCTACGAGATCTTCACCAACCGCGAGGGTCGCTTCGGCGTTCCGGGTCTCGCGCCCGGCAAGTGGCGGCTCCAGATGCTCGATGAAAACCGCAGTAGCGCAGTGATCGAAATTCCCGACGAGCCGGACACCAACATCGTCCGGCTGGGGACAGTACGCGCAATGGAAAGGCAGTGAGATGAAACCAGGTTCCGCACGCAAGATCGCCTTCGCGGCCCTTGCCGGGCTGGCCGGGGCGTTCATCGCCGCACCGGCTGCGGCGCAATCCTTCGACTGTGGCATCACCGGCAATGCGACCGCGCAGGCGGCGATCTACGACCCGTTCAATCCGTCGGGCCTGGGTTCGACCATGGTCACGCTCAACATGACCCGGTTGAACCCCTCGGGCGGCGGCAAGACCTCGGATGTCGGCTTCTACCTGACCGGGCAGGGGCCCGAGACCGACAACACGATCGTTACGCCGCTTTCGGTGATAGGCCAGGCCAATATTTACGGCACCGGGCAGAACATCTTCTACAATTTCGGCTCTCCGGGGCCGCTGATCGATCTCTCTTCGACCACTCCGGTTGGCTATGTGATCATCAACTTCACCGGCAACAATGCCGCTTCGGACACGGTCCAGGTAACCTTCAACATCGAGCTGCCGGGCAATCTAGACATTGCCGCATCGCAGACGCTCGACTTCGACGTGAACTTCAAGTGCAAGGGCACCGGCGGCGGGCCGCCGTTCGAGGATGAGGGCACGATCCCCAATGCGGTGAGCTTCCCGATCAAGGTGCTGAGCGGGCTGCAGGCCAGCTATTCGGGCCACATCCTCGATTTCGGCGAAGTCGGCGACAAGACCGATGCCGATATCGCCGGCGACCAGCTGACCTACACCAAGTCGGGCTGGGTCAACGTCCGCAGCTCGGGGCCCTACAGCCTCGATATGGAATCGCTCAACGATTACCGGATGACCTATCCGGGCGGGAACCTGGCCGATCCCGACCAGCGGCTGCTCTACACCGCCACCTTCGCCGGGCAGATGGTGAACAACGCCAGCCCGACATTCACCACGGTGATCTGCCGGCGGGCCGGGCTCGACGTGAAGCAGATACCGCTGACGGTGGAACTCAACGAGGGCGGTGAGACCAAGGCGCCGAGCACCGACTACCAGGATATCATCTCGATCACCGTGGCGCCGCTGGTGGCCGAAACGGTGGGCGGGCTCAACTGCCCGGCGCTCTAGCGGGTACGGCCATCGCGAACAGGCCGGCCGCGCGAGGGGCGCGGTCGGCCTGCTCCGCCGTGAGAGCGACTCAGATTCAGCGTGCGACGATGCGGAACGACAAGGCGCCGTTCGCGCTGTCGACATTGCTGAGGTCGATCGCCAGCGCGCGATCCTTGCGCGCCGGGGTGCTTTCCGAGGCGAGACTGGCGGTGCCGGCATCGGTCAGCTCGACCGCATTGCCATCGACCATCAGCCGTGCGCCGGCCAGCTCTGCGCCATAGTCGACGAACACGTCATAACCCGCCGGGGCATTGCAGAATTCGCGCATGCTGCCGAGATCGACGAGGTTGCCCTCGATCGCCACGGCGGCAAGGTCGGCCTTGACCTTGCACACGGTGGGGACATGCCCGCGCAGGTTGATGCCATAGCTAACGGCCATGGCCGGAGTGGCCGCGACAGCCACCGCCAGGGGAAGGATAGACAGTTTGGTCTTCATCTCGCGTACTCGCCTTGTGTGGTACGCGTGCTGCCTATCGCGGCGATACTTTAAACAGCCCTAAGCGGATAGGTTAATATCGCAGCCATTATTCTGACTGTCTAGCCCCCTGAGGCTGGGCCAGTGATATTGGGTTTCTCTAATAGGGTTT
>CAYPFE010000259.1:0-5059 GCA_964409895.1 uncultured Novosphingobium sp. | reverse complement strand
CGACTGGTGGTACAACCAGCACGCGCCGCTGTGCATCCCGATCCTGGGCGAGGGCCTGCTCGCCTACGATCAGGTTCATGTCGACGAGGCGGCGAGCCGCGCGGCGGCCGATGCGCTGGGCGTGCCCTATGTCGACAATGATGCTTACGACAACCTCACCTGGCCCGATCATCCGGGCTATATCCAGTCGACCACCGGCGATCCCGAAGGCATGGGGCGCATCGCGGTGGACGAGATCGGCCGGATCGACAATACCACCCGCCGCCACGCGCTGATGCGGGAAGTTTGAAAGGTCGCACATGACAGAAACGATCACCCCGCCGCCCGACGGGCGCTGGACCGAGCGGCCCGAGGGCTCCAACTGGGGCGATTTCGGGCCGGACGACCAGATCGGCAGGCTCAACCTGATCACGCCCGAGCGCCGCCGCGCGGCGGTGGCCGAGGTCAAGGAAGGGCTGGCCTTCTGCCTGTCTCTGCCGCTCGATTGCCCGGCGGTCCCGATCAATCCCCGCCGTTTCCCGCCCGAATTCTCCTACTCGATGCGCGGCGACGATCCGGCGATGAACTATCCCTATGGCCGGATGTTTCCCGGCGTGAAGGACGTGGTCTGCGATGACCGGGTGCAGCTCACCCTGC
Organism: uncultured Novosphingobium sp.; assembly: GCA_964409895.1. Lineage (GTDB taxonomy): Bacteria > Pseudomonadota > Alphaproteobacteria > Sphingomonadales > Sphingomonadaceae > Novosphingobium. The sequence goes on along the minus strand of CAYPFE010000259.1, from coordinate 4,423 downwards.
AGTATTCGACCCAGTGGGACGCGCTGTGCCACATGGGCTATCTCTACGACGGCACCGGTTCCGGAGAGGAGCGGGCTACCTATTACAACGGCTTTCGGGGCAAAGATCACGTGCGCGGGCCGTTCGATTACCTGAACGATCGTGAGCCGGTCGAGGGCCCCTATGGCGCCCACCGTCTCGGCATCCAGGCCTATGCCGAGACGGGGCTGCAGGGCCGGGGCGTGATGGTCGATTTTCATGCCCATGTCGGGCTGGAAGCGACCCCGGTGGGCTATGACAGGCTGATGCGCATGTTCGAAGCGGACAAGGTAGAGATCGAGCCCGGCGACATAATGTGCATGCGCACCGGTTTCGACCGCGCGCTGCTGGGGCAATATGCCGACCACTCGGTGGAATTCGATCCGGCCCGCGTCTCCGGGCTCGACGGGTTCGACGACAAGCTGCTGCAATGGATCGAGGATTCGGGTGTCGCGGCGCTGGTTTCGGATAACGAGGCGGTGGAGATGATGCCGGACTTCAAGACCACGTCGGCCAACGGTTCGGCGGTGCCGCTCCATAACAAGTGCCTGTTCAAGCTCGGGATTCCGCTGGGCGAGATGTTCCTTTTGAGCGACCTGGCAGACTGGCTGCGCGCGAACGGCCGCAACCGCTTCCTGTTCACCGCGCCGCCGCTGCGCCTGCCGGGTGCGGCGGGATCGCCGGTCACGGGCGTCGGCACAGTATGACCAGCAAAGCGCCACCAAAAGGCCACGACATCGGCGCTATCCGCGAGGCGATGGCACGCGACGGGGTGGTCTGCATTCGCGGCCTGCTCTCTCCCGAACAGATCGCCGATGCCGAAGCCGCCTTCGCCTGGACCGAGGCCAATCCGGGACCCGGCCGCACCGGCTTTCCGGGCGACGAAGGCGCCTGGCAGGACTTGTCCAATCCACTCGCCTATGCAGCCTATGACGACATGCTGCGGTGCTCCCCGATCCAGGCGCTGCTGAAGGAGCTGTGGGGCGGCTCGAAGGTCTGGTTCATGTATGAGCAGATCTTCTTCAAGGCCGGCAACGGAACGGCAGGGGCCGGAGGCCGCACGCCGTGGCATCAGGACACCTCCTACCAGCCGGTCGCGGGCGAGCAGCTGGCGGTCGTGTGGATTAGCCTCGATCCCGTCTGTCGTGAAGAGACGCTGGAATACTGTCTCGGCAGCCATCGCGGGCCGCTGTTCAATGCCACGACATTCAAGGCCGGCGATCCGACCGACCCGATGTACAAGACCGGCGATCTGCCGCGCCTGCCCGATATCGAGGCGGTGCGGGACAAGTGGAACATCGCCGGCTGGACGACCGAGCCCGGCGATGTCGTGTTGTTCCACCCCAGTGTGCTCCACGGCGGCGGCGCGCCCGGAATGACGGGCAGGCGGCGCACACTGACGCTGCGCTATTTCGGCGAGGACGCGACCTACGATGCCCGTCCCGGCCCCACCGCCGCGCCGCAGGTCGCCGGGTTGCACGAGCGCCTGTCGCAAGGCGATCCCTTCCGGCACGAGGTATTTCCGCTGCTGGCTTGACGGCAAGATCCCCCTCCCCGTTCCGGGGAGGATTGCCGCCAAACCCATTTTGCCGTTGCATTCGTCCCCCAAGTCCTCTTGTGGTGAAACGCAGGGGAAGAGAGGACCTTTGGCCGACACCATGACGCGCCCATTCCGCGAGAACATCCGCGACCCGATGGTCGAGCGGCTGGTCGGCCCCGGCAAGCAGTTCGAGCTCGAAGACACCGTCATCGCGGGGCGCCCGCATCAGGTCTTCAAGGGAGCGCCACGCAACCTCGCCGGTCTCTACCGCCAGGGCATGGCATTCGGCGAGCGGCTGATGATCGTCGAGGGCGACACCCGCATCACCTATGCGGTAGGCTTTGCCCGCGCTGCCGCACTGGGCCATGCCTTGCAGGAACGCTACGGCGTCGGCAAAGGCACCATGGTCGCGGTTGTTACCAGCAACCGGCCAGAGTGGGTCATATCCATGCTGGCGGTGACCTCGATCGGCGCCATCGCCGCGCTGGTGAACTCGCGCGGAGTCGCCGAGGAGATGTTGCGCGCGATCGGCCAGGTCGGCGCCGAAATTGCAATCCTCGGTGCCGAGCACGACGACATCGTCAGTGCAGAGCGACCCGATCCGGATTGGCCGCGCATCGTCATCGGCGCGCCAAAAGTGAGTTTGCGTGAGGGTGATGCGGATTTCGCGGAGCTGTCCACGCCGGTCGAAGGCATCGCTTTCGATCCGCTCGACATGGACCCCGAAGATGGCGCCATCGTGCTGTTCACATCGGGCACCACCGGCTTTCCCAAGGGCGCGCTGCTGAGCCATGGCGCGCTGGCCCATTCGGTCTCCATCGCCTGTTTCATCGGCGTGATGCAGGATATCCGCTACGAGGAAGAAAGCGGCGAAACCTTGCCGCCCGAACAGCGCGCCATGGCGACGCCTGCGGTGATCCTGGGGCCGATGTTCCACCTTGGCGGGATCATGCCGACGCTGCGCGCGATAAGCCTCGGCACGACCATCCACATCATGACCAAGTGGAATGCCGAGATCGCCATCGACACCATCGAGAACGTCGGCATGACCCGGCTCAGCTTCGTACCGGCGATGCTGTTCGACATGTTCCGTTCGGAACGCGCCACGCCCGAGTTGCTGGGGCGCATCCGCTACATGGTGAACGGCGCCGCCCCGCTCAACATGGAGCTGGTAGAGCAGATCAGGGCGCGCATTCCCAATTGCCAGCTCGCCAACGGCTATGGCCAGACCGAGGCGACCGCCTGGACCTGCGGGATCAGCGGCGACATCTATCTCGAGCATCCCGCCGCCTGTGGCTGGCCTCCCCCCTCGGTCGACGTGCAGCTCAGGCGCGAGGACGGCAGCGAGGCCGATATCGGCGAACATGGCGAGCTGTGGGTGCGCAGCCCGATGCTGATGAACGAATACATCAACGATCCCAAGGCGACGGCGGAAACGCTGCAGGACGGCTGGCTCGATTCAGGCGACATCGCCACAGTCAACGAGCGCGGCATCTTCACCATCGTCGACCGCAAGAAGAACATGGTGATCTCGGGCGGGGAGAACATCTACTGCGCCGAGGTCGAACGCGTAGTGATGAGCCACCCCGCCGTGCGCGATGTCATCGCCTGGGGCAGGCCCGACGAGCGGCTGGGCGAGCGGCTGGCGGTGACGGCTGTGACCGAGCCGGGCGCAGAAGTCACGGACGAGGACATCAAAGCCTACTGCAAGCAGCACCTGGCGATCTACAAGGTGCCGCGTGACGTCTATTTCCGGACGGAGCCGCTGGAGCGCACGGCGTCGGGCAAGGTCGATCGCGGCAAGTTTCTGAAAGCTCTGAAAGGCGAGGGGTAATGGACGAGAATCAATTCGACGAAGTGTTCGATTTCGTGGCCGTGGGCAGCGGCGGCGGCGGCATGTGTTCCGCGCTGTTCATGCGTTCGATCGGCAGGAGCGTGGTGGTGCTCGAAAAGATGCCGAGGGTCGGTGGCACCACCTCGCGTTCGGGCGGGGTGATGTGGATACCCAACAACCGCTTCATGGCTCAGGAGGGGATCGAGGACAGCTACGAGAAATCCATGGAATACATGGAAGCGACCGCCGGCCAGTCGGTCGATGCGCCGGGCACCACGCCGGCCAAGCGCAGTGCCTATGTCACCGAGGCGACCAAGATGGTCGATTTCCTGGTCTCGCAGGGCATCAAGCTGCGCCGCGCGCCGTCCTGGCCTGACTATTACGACGATCGGCCCGGCGGTTCGGTGCCTGGCCGCACCGTTGTTGCGGACCTGTTCGACACCAAGGAACTCGGGGCCTGGCGCGAGAAGCTCGAACCCAACTTCATGGTCATTCCCGCCTATCAGGCCGAGGGCTTCGAGATCGCGCTGATGAAGCACAGCTGGATCGGCAAGTGGCTGACCTTCAAGGTCGGCGTGCGTATCGTGCTCGCCAAGCTCTTCGGCAGGAAATGGACTTCCTCGGGCGGTGCACTGCAAGGCCGGATGCTGCAAGCCTGCCTCAAGGCGGGCGCCGACATCCGCCCGAACAGCCCGGTCAAGCAGATCATCATCGAGGACGGCAGGGCAACCGGCGTGATCGCCGAGATCGGCGGCGTCGAGCGCCGCATCGGCGCGCGGCTCGGCGTCCTCATCAACGCCGGCGGCTTCAGCCACAACGCCGAACTGCGGGCAAAATACCAGCCGTCGAACTCGGTCAAATGGACCGCGGCGACGCCCGGCAGCACCGGCGACATGCATTACGAATTCATGCGCATCGGGGCGGCGATGGGACAGATGGAGGAAAGCGTCGGCAACCAGATGTCGCTGCCGCCGGGTGCGGAGAACAAGGGCGACGGGGTCGAGCTGGGTTCTGTCGGCGGGCAGATGAAC
>CAYPFE010000258.1:0-5097 GCA_964409895.1 uncultured Novosphingobium sp. | reverse complement strand
CCCTCCCCGCAGAAGGCGCCAAGACCGCGCATTTCTGCTCCATGTGCGGCCCGAAATTCTGCTCGATGAAGATCACCCAGGAAGTGCGGGACTTCGCGGCGAAGCAGAACGCGCCGACGGAGGAGTTCATCGCCGCCGGCGGGGATGCGGACGAGGCCGAGAAGGAGGCGGAAGCCGGGATGGAGGAGATGGCAGACAGGTACCGCAAGGGCGGCGATCTCTACATGCCGACGGACCCCGCCGAATAGGTGACATGCCGACCGTCCAGCCCATCGCCGACAAACGCGTGCTCGACGTGCGCTTCGACGAGCACAGCCTGATTGTCGACTTCATGGACGGCCGCACGATCTCCGCACCCCTCGCGTGGTGCCCGCGCCTCGCGGTCACGACGCCCGAACGGCGCGCCAACTGGGAAACCTGTGCGGCAGGCTACGGCATCCATTGGCCCGACGTGGACGAGGACTTGAGCACGGAGGGTTTGCTGCGGGGAGCGCCTGCGCCGAGGGCGGCGTGAATTTGGTGGTTGTTGCACCGGTCACCGCAATTCCGTAAATCCTGTCACCGTAATTCACTGAGTAGTAATCGATTGGGCATCCATTCCCATATTGGACGAGATAAGAATGTCTTGATGCGACGCTTTTGAGCGATCATAGTAACCTCGCCTCTTAGCTGGGTGCGCTCCGGCTATGCGGGACGTACTTTATGCCGGGCGTTTGGCCAGGCTGAATGATATTGGCTTAGAACGGGCGCCGAATTCGGATTCCGAAATCGGTCGCCTACAGTAAGAGGGCATTCGGTTGGATCACCCAATAAGGCATAAGGATCAATTTGATCTGCGCCGGAGGGTGATCCAACTTTTCTCCAAAAGCTACTAGGTTAAAAGATCGAGCAATATCGTCTTCGTCTGCGGCGGAAACAATGACGAGGATATGCGTGTTCGGTTTAGAGCATTCTGCGACCAACATGCGGACGAGATCGATATATTCTTCCCGGAATATGCGATGGAAAACTACTTTCAAGAGATGAGCGAGGAGCCCTTTAATATTGCACAATTCGAGGAGATCGTTGGCGATCTTTCTCACGCGATTGTGGTGTTCCCCGAGGCTCCTGGATCATATGCGGAGACCGGATATTTTTCCAAGGTAAGTAATCTGTACAAGAAGACCGTACTCGCGCTCGATGCACCTCGACAAAAAAGTGACAGTGACGTGCTCCCCTGATTGTTACCGGTCAGAGGTAGAGTCTGGCTGGGTGGCACCGCGCGGGACCGCGCACATGACGATGCTGGCTGATCTTCTGGAGGATGAGGAGATGACCGCGACCCTGCCGGAAGCGGCGCGGCCGATGTTCAGGCTGATGGTCGAGATGCTCGGTGAGCTCGATGTCCGCATCGCGACACTCGACCGCGAGATCGCACGGCGTGTCAAGGAAGACGAAGATGCCCGTCGACTGATGACCATCCCCGGCATCGGTCCGATCGCGGCAACCGCGATCCTGGCCCTTGCTCCGCCAGCCGAGACTTTCCGCAAGGGTCGAGATTTTGCCGCGTGGCTCGGCCTTACACCACGTCAGCACTCGACCGGCGGCAAGCAACGGTTGGGCAGCATCTCGAGAATGGGTGAGCGTACCATCAGGCGACTGCTCATCATCGGCGGCAGTTCGATGGTGCGTCAGGCATCCCGGTTCGGCGCACCGGCAGGCTCATGGCTGGAGCGGATGCTGGCACGCAAGCCGCGCATGCTCGTCTCGGTGGCTCTCGCCAACAAGATGGCGCGCATGGTCTGGGCGTTGCTTACCAAGAAGGAGGATTACAGGGCTCCGGTAGCGGTTGCGGCGTAGGCTGCAGTTACTGCCAGAGGCGTCGGGGACGTAGGCGGTCGAAGGAGGGTATGGCACAACAGTCGGCGAGACGGGGTCGGAAGAACCAGGGAATGGCGAAGCGCTAGCCAAGCGCGCAAAGCTGAAATGGATCCGGTCCGCGAACTCCCATACTGGCACGCAGCTATGGCGCTGCTCATCGAGGCCGGACAGATGACAGCATCCGACTACGTGCAAAAATACCCAAAATTACCGCTTGCATCCAAAGGGGCGTCCACAGACGTCATTCGAACATTCGATGTTCATCCAGCCGCGTCGGCATACGAGAGAGGTATGAATATTAAGAGAAATGCGGATAAGCATGCCGGTACAAGATTTACAGCAAGATTTGATTTTAAGGAGTTCTTTCCTTCTTTTGACCGAAAATAAATAGAGTATTTCCTGTTTGAAAATAGGCAGCAAGAGAAAGTAGCTCTTGACCAACGAGACATTGAATTTTTTTTAAACATAGTGAGCAGGAAAGACGGTCTCTGTATTGGTGCTCCGACATCGCCTCTTTTGACAAACAGAATGATGAGAGAATTCGACGAATTGACTGATGCATTCTGCGGCAAACGTTCGCTGATCTATTCCCGGTATGCCGATGATGTGTTCATTTCGGCATTCGAGGAAGGCGTTCTCGGCGGCGTGGCTGAGTTCATTCAGGATACCGCTACCAAGGTTGGCCCGCCCAACCTGATGCTGAACCGTGACAAAACGGCCTATCTGTCCAAGCGACGCAAACGCGTTGTGACTGGGCTCGTATTGACGACAGATGGACGCGTTTCGATTGGAAGGTCGCGTAAGAGAGCGATTAAATCCAAAGTCCATAGCGCTTTGAATGGCGAATTGGACAAGTATGAGACTAGCCAATTATCTGGGTTAATTGCCTTTTGTTTTGATGTTGAGAAGTCCTTCTATGATGCACTTTGCATTAAGTATGGTCAGGACAACATTGAAATGATTCGTGGCCTTAGAAGCGTCAGCTTAAAGAGTTTGGGAGCAGTGGTTGATTTGGATTGATCTACAATTACGGTGCCACGTCCGTAAATCCCCAAACTCTTGACTTCAGCCGAAGCGGACGGAAGTCGAGGACACCCGATAGGGCGTCCCCAAATCCGCCAACCCCTACCCCCGCGCCCCGAACAGCGCGGTGCCGACCCGCACGTCAGGGAGTTCCGGGGACAGTATATCTAATTCTCATCACCCCATCCCCACCATCCCTCGCTCCAACACCTGCAGGAACCGCGAGCGATCCGCTGTGCTGAACGGCGGCGGGGCCACCACCGACCCCATCCATCCCGGCGCGCAGGTCTTCCGTGATCGCGCGCAGCGGCGCTAGCCAGCGCCATCCAATGCGCCCATAGCGCCCCATGGCCGATCTCTATCGCAAGAACCTCGAATCCGAACGCCGCAAATTGTGGGGCGAATGCCGTCTCAAGGGATTGAAGCGCGATACGCCGCAGCGTTTGCGGATTGCCGAGATCGACCGGCTGCTGTCGGCGCATGCGGAGAAACAGTAGCAGTCGCCGGTCGACGAGGCGTAGGGCCGGGTCCCCTTACGAGTTGCGCATATTCTCCAGCCCCTTGATTCCGCCGGGCTTGGTGCTGGGGTTCGACGCATTCTGCTTGGGGGGTTGTTCCTTCTTGGGTTTGCGTTTTTCGCGGCTCTTCTTCTGCTGGCCTTTGGCCATGGTCTTTTCCAATCGGGGCGGAATGCCCCGCTGCGGCACTACACCGGATCGGCAGGCGACCCTGTATGAATTCGGCAGCGTGGCCCTAGCGCGTCAACCCCACCATCACCCGGTCGAGCGCCTGCAGGGAATTACCATGGGAATTACCGTGACACGTGCGATAACCCCCAAACTTCCCCGGCCTTGCCCTACGCCTCGCTCTTCGTTATAACCTTCGTATGAACGCCACGCTCAAGATTACGAAGATCGGCAATAGCGCCGGGGTCATCCTGCCCAAGGAGGTTCTCGCGCGGCTTCGCGTCGGGCTGGGGGACCAGCTGTATCTCACTGAGGCGCCCGACGGGGTTCGGCTGACCGCGCAGGACCCAGATTTTGCCGAGGACATGAAATTGGCCGAGGAGATCATGCGGGAGGATCGCAATATCCTTCGCGCGCTGGCCAAGTAGGTGCCAAAAAGCGCAGACGACCGGCAGGAACCGCGGTGGGTCGGCACGCCTGGCGTGCTGGCGCTGCACGACCGGCAACTGGCCGAGCATGGCGGGCCAGCAGGCCTGCGCGACGAGGGCATGCTCGCATCCGTGCTGGCGCGCCCGCTCAACCAATGGGCCTATGGCGAGGACGATCTGTGCGCGCTCGCTGCCGCCTACGCCTTCGGCATCGCGCGAAATCATCCTTTTGCCGACGGCAACAAGCGCACGGCCTGGGTCGTGGCCCGCCTTTTCCTCCGCAAGAACGGCCTGGCTTTGAAGTATGGCGAACGGGAGGCCATCGCCACCGTCCTCGCCCTCGCCGCCGGAGAACTCCCAGAGGACGAGCTCGCCGACTGGATTCGTACGCATCTCGCCTAAATCCCCTTCCATCCCGCCCGATTCTCCCCATCTCGGGTGAAGCACACCAACCACACCCCCAAAGGAACATCCCCTCATGCAGATCCAGTTTAATTCCGACAACTCCGTCATGGGTACGGCCGATGTCGCCGAGCGGATTGAAACGCAAGTGCGCGACAGGCTGGCGCGGTTCGAGGATCGGCTGACCCGGCTCGAGATCCACGTCAGCGACGAGAATGCGCGCAAGGGCGGGGCGGACGACAAGGCCTGCACGATCGAGGCGCGGCCGCGCGGTGGGAGGGCAATCGGCGTCACCGAACATGCCGGCGATGTCGACAGCGCCGCGCGCAAGGCGGCCGCCACGCTTGCCCAAAGGCTCGACCGGCACTTCGGCAAGGTCCAGCGCCACAGCCACGATCCCCGGCCCGACAAGGTGTAATAAGTTTGGCGCGCCCATCCGGGCACGCCTCCTCGCTGCTGTTCCCTCCCCCCGGAACAAGTCTGGGGTGCGGGGCACCTGCGGGCGCGCAGTCGCGCTTGCGGGCCGCTGGTCGCGGCCCGGTGCCTAGCTAGGCTCTGCCGCTTCCGCTTCAAGCGGACAGACTCTAACGCCCCAGCTTTACCAGCAGCTTGTCCAGCTCCTGCAGGAAGCGCGAGCGGTCGGCCTTCGAGAACGGCGGCGGGCCTCCCGTAATCCCATCCGCTCCGGCGCGCAGGTC
>CAYPFE010000257.1:0-5106 GCA_964409895.1 uncultured Novosphingobium sp. | reverse complement strand
CAGGACTTGGCGCAACTTTCCCGCTGGAACCTGGCAAAGGCTGGATCCCCGGCACGGTCAACTGGGGGCCGACCGGCAAGTATCCGATCGGCAACAAGTCCCCCGGCGTGCTTTCGACCGAGGATTACAAGGAGCTGGTCGAAGCCTATGCCCAGGCCGCCCGGCGCACGCGCGAAGCGGGATACGATTACGTCTCCTTCCACTTCTGCCACGGCTCGCTGCCGCATGTGACCTTGTCCCTGCTCGAGAATAACGGCCGCAACGACGAATATGCAGACCGCTTCCTGTTTTGCGAGCAGATCCTTGAACGCACGCAGGAGCTGTGCGGCAAGGACTTCCCGATCATCCCGCGCCTGGTCTGCGACGAGAATTTCGAAGGCGGGGCCGACATCGATTATTTCGTCGAGAACTACGCGCCGCGCCTCCATGCGCTGGGGATCGATGCGCTCGACTGCACCTTCGGCTCGATGCTGCCGGGCAAGAGCCGGCATCCGGAAGTCTCGTCGGGCGAATTCACCGGCGGCGGCTTCTACGTGCCCAACCTGATCACACTGCCGAGCGTTCGCGAGTTGCGCCAGAAGCTGCAGGCCAGGGGCATCGACATGCCGCTGATGGGCTCATGCAACGTCAACACGCCCGAGCAGATGCGCGAAATGGTGGGCGAAGGCGCGGCGGATTTCTACGCCACCTGCCGCCAGTCGATGGACGACCCCGATTTCCCCCGCAAGATCGCCGAGGGGCGCGAAGAGGAAATCCGCAAGTCGACCCGCACGGGCGCCTCGCTGATGACCGGCAATATCTTCGCCAAGGGTATCGCGGGTTCGCCGCAGAACCCCTCCTTCGGGCGTGACCGTGAGTATCGCCTCAAACCCGCCATGCCGCCGAAGCGTGTGTTCATCGCCGGCGGCGGCTCGGGCGGGATGGAATATGCGATCGTTGCCCGCCAGCGCGGCCACGACGTCACCCTGTTCGAGGCTTCGGACAGCCTGGGTGGGGCGATGGCCTGGGCGGGCAATTACCGCACGCTCCCCAATGTCGAGCAGATCGCCTACCAGCCCGACTGGCACAAGGTGATGATCGAAAAGCATGGCGTCCCGGTGCGTCTCGGCGAGGCGCTGACGCTGGAGATGGTGCGCGACGAGATGCCCGATGTGCTGGTCGTCGCCACCGGTGCGAAACCCCGTCTGCCGGACGTTGCCGGCCTTACCGAATGCCTGGAAAGCGGTTTCGCCCGCTCCATCGACCGGGTGTTGCGCGAAGGTCTCGACACGATCCCCGAGGGCCCGGTTGCCGTCTGGGGCGCGGGCGAGGGCGTGGAACTCGCGCTCGATCTGGCGCGTGCCGGCCGCGCGGTGCGGCTGCTCGATCCGGGCGAAAAGTTCATGCCCGCGCCCTATATCGGCTCACGCGCCGGCTGGGTGATGCGCTGGGCTGCACAGGCCGGGCTTGCCATCGAACACGGCATGACGCTGGACGAAGTGCTGCCGGGCAAGGTCACCGTGAAAAGCTCGGAAGGTGTCGAACAGATCGAATGCGCCGCCCTGCTGATCGCGCCGGGTCGCGCGCCACATGATCCCTTCGGCCGGGCACTTCTCGGCACGCCCATCGAAGTCCACCTGATCGGCGACGCGAAGAAGCCGCGATCCTATGGCAATGCCATCCACGAGGCCGCATATCTGTCGCGGCGCATCTGACGAGAACCGGGAGAGAGAGTGAATGCTCGAATGGCTGAATGACGACCAGCGCGCCTTGCGTGACATGGCCGAAACCTTCGCCCGCAAGGAGGTCGAGCCCGTCGCCAACCAGATCGACCTCGACGAGGCAACGCCGCATTCGCTGGTCGAAAAGACCGCCGAACTCGGCATCTTCGGCCTTTACGTCTCCGAGGAATATGGCGGTGTTGGCGCGGACCTCGTCTCCTCCTGTCTCGTCGCCGAGGAGATCGCCAAGGCGAGCCCGGCCTATGCCGGCATGCTGACGGTGCAGATGATCCTCTGCCCCAGGACCATCGAGGTTCTGGGCACGGAGGAGCAGAAACACCGCCTGCTGCCCGGCATCATCTCGGGACAGCGTCTTGCCGCCTATTCGCAAAGCGAGCCCGGCGGGGCCGCGAACATCGCCTCGCACCTCACCAAGATCGTGCCGGACGGTGACGGTTACCGGCTCGACGGCTCGAAACTGTTCTGCACCCAGGGCGAGGCCAAGGTGATCCTCGTCATGGGCAAGACCACCGACCGCGACGGCAACAGCGGCTACGGCTGCGTCGTCGTCGACGAAGAGGACGAAGGCTTCACGAGGCTTCCCCATGAAGACAAGCTCGGCTGGCGGGGCACCAACACCGGGCCGCTCAATTTCGACAACGTCTATCTCGAAGCTGATGACATCCTCGGCGACCTGCTCACCGGCGGCATCGCGCACCGCCAGGCCAACATGGCGAACCTGCTCGGCCATTGCGCGGTCTCGGTCGGCTGCGCGCAAGGCCTGTTCGACAAGACCCTGGAGCAAGTCAAGAACCGCAACCTCTATGGCCGCGAGATGTCCGAATTGCAGCCCGTCGCCTACTGGCTCGCCGAAAGCCACGCCAAGATCCAGGCGATCCGCGCGCTGCTTTACGATACCGTGCGCGCCTTCGAGGCCGGCCAGATGGACCCTGCCCAGCAAAACGTCTGCAAGACCTTCGTGTGCGAAACCGCCTTCGACGTCTGCGTCAAGCTCGTCCAGCTGTGGGGCGGCTCGGGTATCATGAACTCGACCGGCGTCAACCGCTACATGCGCGATGCAAGGGCGCAATGCGTCGCCGAGGGCTCGACCGAGATCCACACCGCGATCATCGCCAACCAGCTCCTCCACGGCCAGCCGACGCTGGTGCCGACGAACATCGTCAAGAAGGGGTGAGGAAGTGCGTTTGGTTCAAGTGAGGAGGGATGGAATGACGGGTTCGTTCAGGTTCGGCAGGCGGCTTTTCGCCCTCGCCGGATGCGCTTTCGCCTTGATGACATCCAGCGCCAGGGCCGCGGATCCGCCGCTGGCGATCGAAGGCCCCGTCGCCATCACACAGGAAAGCGGCGAGCCGTTCCGCGGAACCAATGCGCAGCCCGTCGCAGGCCCCGGCATGCCGCCGCCGGTGCTCCAGCCCCATGACTTCGTCGAGGAGGAATATTTCCTCTCCGGCACCATCGACGGGCGCCCGTTCCGGACCGCGATGCTGGTGCGCAAACCGCGCGATCCGGCGAAATTCTCAGGACTCGTCGCCGTCGAGACGATCCACCTCGCGGGCGCCATCCCGTTCTGGGGAAGCGCCCGGGTCTGGCTCGAAGGCGGCCATGGCTGGGTCGGCGTCGCCTCGCAGAAAGGCGCGCTCGACGGGCACCTGAAGCGCGTCAATCCATCCCGCTACGCAGAACTCGACATCCCGGACCTCTCCGAGCCCGGAGACGCGCCAATGCGCGGCACCAAGCAGGACCTATTCTCGCAACGCATCATGACCCAGGTCGGCATGCTCCTCAAAGGCAACCGTGCCGAGGGGCCCTTCTCCGGCATGGAGGTGCAGCACCTGCTGATGGGCGGCTCGTCGCAGACCGGCGGGACGACGCTGCGCTATGTCCGCGATTCTCACGATGACGCGCGCATGCCGGACGGCAGCCCCGTGTTTGACGGCTATGCGCCATGGGAAGCCTTCCCGGCGGAACCGGTCTTCGCCAGGGACGCGAAGATCGTCCACGTTGTCGCCGAGGGCGATGTGATGAGCTACCTCATGCGCTCTCGCCCGATGGCCTGGGGCGAAGACCGCGACGGGCCGGACGGCGGCTACCGGCACTACCAGGTCACCGGCGCTTCGCATGTCGGCACGCGCGGACCCGCCGCCGATGCGCTCAAGGCTTACGGCACGCTCGACAATCTCGCGCCCGGTCAGGAGGTCAGCACCTTCCCTCAGGCCGAAGTCCTGACTCCCGCAAACCGCTTCCTCGTCGACTGGGTGATGCACGGCAAGGCGCCGCCGCCGGGGCAGTCGCTTGTCATCGAGAACGGGGACATCGCGCGCGACACCCTCGGCATCGCCAAGGGCGGCGTGCGTTCGCCATGGGTCGACATCCCAAAGACGCGCTACATCGCCTCGATCCCGCCACAGGGTACGCTTTACGGCCTTGAAGAGCCGTTTGCCGCCGAACAGCTTCGCCAGCTCTACGGTTCATGCACGGCCTGGCTCGCCGAATTCGAGACGCAGGCAGCCGGCATGGTCGCAACCGGCTGGATGTTCGCTGACGATGCAAGGAAGCTGACGGACGAGGAAGCAGCAATGTGCACCTTCGATCCGGAATAGCCCTGGCAGGAGTGGCAGGATTCGAACCCGCGGCCCTCGGTTTTGGAGACCGATGCTCTACCAACTGAGCTACACTCCTGCGGGCTCCAGCGCCCTCTAGAGGCAAGAACTGCGGATGACAAGCGGAAGCTCAGTTATGTATCGCTTCGCGGCATTTTTTGCTAAAAGCGACGTGTGCACGCCCCCATCGTACCGAATATGATTCAGCCCAAAGTGCTGATGCTCGCTTATCGCAGCGGCATTTTCCCTATGGCCGATTCCCGCGATGATCCGGACATCTTCTGGATCGAACCGCGCCTTCGCGCAATTCTTCCCCTCGATGGCTTTCACATGTCTCGATCGCTTGCGCGCACGCTGCGCCGCGGACGGTTCGAAGTGACATGCAATCAGGCCTTTTCCCAAGTGATGGACCAATGCGCCCATCCGCGCAAAAGCGATGAAGGCCAGAGCTGGATAAGCCACAAGATTCAGGCCAGCTACGAACGGCTACATCACCTTGGCGACGCACACTCCATAGAATGCTGGCAAGTGGAACCCGACGGCACGAGAACCCTGGCCGGCGGCCTCTATGGCGTCGGATTCGACCGTGCCTTCTGTGGCGAGAGCATGTTTACGCGGGTTCGCGATGCATCGAAAGTGGCAATGGCATGGCTGGTTGCCGCTTTGCGATGCGGTGAGGCCGAACTGCTCGACTGCCAGTTCCTGACGCCGCATCTTGATTCGCTTGGCGCCGTGGAAATCAGCCAGCGGCGCTATCTGGAACTACTGAGATCGACCCAACAACC
>CAYPFE010000256.1:0-5139 GCA_964409895.1 uncultured Novosphingobium sp. | reverse complement strand
GGACATAGTCCGAATTGACGATTTCGAGCATCGAACTACGCATGAGCCTGGTGAGATAAGCCATAGTGCCGAGGCCCAGCACAAGCGATGGCATGATCATATGCGCGATGGTGCCCCAGCCAGCGACCGGCAGGAAGGAGAATCCGAGCGCCCCGTTAATCCTGACGATCGCGAGTTGCCCAAACGCAGCGAAGACAAAGCTGGGCACCGAAATGCCCAGGATAACCAGCAGCATGATCACCGTATCGGGCCACTTGTTGCGATAGAGCGCCGTCAGCGCTCCCAGAAGCGTGCCGCCCAGGCCGGCAAAGACGATCGCAAGGATTCCCAGCGTTGCCGACACCGGGAAATGTTCGCGAATGATATCGTTGACCTCGCGGTTCTTCTGGGTGAACGATATTCCGAGGTCGCCTTGGATGAGGTTGTCCATGTAGATCAGGTATTGCTGGCCAAGGGACTTATCGAGGCCGTATTTGACCTCGAGATTGTGACGAATTTCAGGGGTCATCGCCTTGTCGCCGCTCAGTGGATCGCCGGGCACGGCGTGCATGGCAACGAAGGTCGCGGTGGCGATGAACCACACGGTGATGATGCCCTGGATCAGACGCCTGATAGTATAGCGGAGCATTCTAGAAACTCATTGCGCGACAAACCGGACATTGCTTAAGTCAGGATCGGGCCCAGTGACACGCCGTGCCACGCCGGTGATCCCGGGGTTTACCACATAGAGCATCGCTCGCTCGTATTCGGGCAGGATCGCGGCATCGTCGATCAGGATCTGCTGGATCCTGGCAAAAGCAGCCATGCGCGTTTCCGGGTCGGTGGAGTTGCGCGCAATCTCCACCTGGCGGTCTAGCTCCGGGTTCTTGTACCTGCCGCGGTTGTTGACGTTATCTGATACAAACAGGTCACCGAAGGTCAGAGGATCGGAATAATCAGGCCCCCAGCCGGCCATTACCAGGTCAAATTCACCCGCGGACATCTTGGCCAGGCGCTGCTTGAAGATCTGCCTGTCGATCCGGAGATCCAGCCCGAGTTCGCGCTTGAGCGTTTCCTGGTAATATTCTGCGATCTTGTTCGACAGCGGGTTGTCACCTGTCAGCAGCATTATCGGCGGAAGCTTTTCCATGCCAAGCTGCTTCTTGGCGAGGCCGAGGTATTCACGCGCCTTTACCGGGTCGGGCGTGATTGTCTTGGGCGGATATTCCTTGCGGAACTTGTCGTGGACGCCATCAAGCCAGACCGGGAACAGCGACCTGCCGGGAAGGTAGCCCGGGATCTTGATGACCTTGTTGACCTCTTCCGCAGGATCAAGAGCATACTGGATCGCCTTGCGCAGGTAGAGGTTGCTTGTGACGCGCCCGGGACGATGGTTGAATTCCACGTAGAATATGCTGCCATCCATGAAGCTGCGTATCCTCCAGCGTTCCAGTTGTGCCTGCTCCAGATTCTCCTGTCCGATGCCGGCCATCGCAATCTTGCCGTCACGGAACAGGTTGATGATCGCGCTGGGGTCATTGGTGAAGTAGGGAAAGTCGAGCACTTCCACCTTTATCCTGTCCTTGTCCCAGTATTCCTGGTTCTTAACCAGCCTGATGTGTGCGCCATGCACCCAGAGAGAAATCTTGAAAGGACCATTGTAGAGCATTGTTTCGGCGCTGGAGGCAGAGCGGCCACGCGCCGAACGATAGAAGTCTTCCCGGATCGGGTAGAACACATTGAAAGCCATCAGCTGCGCAAAATAGGGCACAGGACGCGCAAATTCGACGCGCAGCTCCCTTTCGTTGACTGCCGTCACGCCCAGCGCCGTGATGGGCAGTTTGCCTGCGGCGATCTGCTCGGCATTCCTTATGCCAAACATGATGTTGGCATATTCGGACCCACTTTCCGGATTGACCGTGTTGCGCCAGGCGAAGACGAAATCTTGCGCAGTCACGGGTTTGCCGTCGCTCCATTTCGCGTCTGGCCGCAACCAGAAAGTCGCTCCGTCCTCCGTTATTTTCCAGCGCTCGGCAACGCCCGGAGCAAGGCGGTTGTGCTCATCGAAGCGCAGCAGACCCTCCTCAACATGGCCCAGTACAAAAGCGCTGATCTGATCAGCAGCCAAGCTGCTGTCGAGTTGGGGCGGTTCATCAGCCATGGCCATAGTGATCGTGCGCCTGGCGGGGTCGACCCCGTCGCTGACGGACGAACCGCCTGATGCCCATGACAGGCCGAACATCAGGAGGCCCAGCGATATGAGCGCAAGCATAACATAGACGGCAAGCTGGCGCCCAGGAGACCGGACCCAAGGTTGCCTAATGCCGGGGCAACACACCTGTTTAGGCCTTCACAGATGAGAGGATGCGACTGAACGTTGGTCGGCTCAAAGCGCTTGGTCCATCTAGTTAGCCTGCTGCATTATGATGGGTCACCCTTCAAGCCAGAGTTACAGCGAACGAGCCCTCCTGCCGGATCGCCTGATGCGCAGCGTAGTGCAGTCCTGCAGGGTGAGGCAAGATCGTTCGGGCGCCGCCAGTTGCGGTCAATGTGAGATGACTAGGATCGCCGGTGGTCCCGCTGTGGGCCGAGCCTTGGCTTTGGCACGTTCGGACAGGTCGTCTAAAGCCGTTCGACTTGCCAAGCATTGGCCGAGCTTGCAGCAAGGAACGTGAACCCTTGGCGCTGGGCGATAGTGAGCATGTACCAATGAACAAAGCCGTGCTTCTCTGGCTGCGTCGGGATCTGCGCCTTGGGGACCAGCCCGCGCTAGTCTCGGCAGTTGCTTCGGGCAGGCCGGTGATCCCGGTCTATATTCTCGACGACGAAACGCCGCGGCACCGCCAGATGGGCGGGGCGTCGCGCTGGTGGCTGCACCATAGCCTTGCCAGTCTCGATGCGGCGCTTGGGAAAAAGGGATCGCGGCTCGTCCTGCGTCGAGGGCGCACCGAAGACGTTCTGTCGCAGCTGGCCGAAGAGACGGGCGCGCAAACCGTTCACGGCCTCCACCATTACGAGCCCTGGTGGCGCAATGCCGAACGGGCCGTGGCACGCAAGCTCTCCCTTACGCTTCACCATGGCAACTATCTGGCTCCGCCCGGTTCCGTGCTGACGGGCAAGGGAACGCCGTATCGCATCTATACGCCATTCTGGCGGGCGTTGTCGGAAAGAATGCCGCCCGCAGAGCCCCTGCCTGCCCCGCAACGCATTCCCGGGCCCGAAGTCTGGCCCAAAAGCGATCGCCTTGAGGATTGGCACCTTCTGCCCAGCGCGCCGGACTGGGCAGGCGGGCTGCGCTCCGAATGGCATCCCGGTGAAGCGGGAGCGCGCTTGAGGCTTGCCGATTTCATCGGCCACGCGGTGCACTATCGCGACGAGCGTAACTGCCCCGGGCAGGAAGGCACGTCGCGGCTCTCACCCCACCTTCATTTCGGCGAGATATCGCCGGCAACGATCTGGCATGCGACATCGCAATTGGGCGGGAGCGTCGGCACCTTCCTGGGCGAATTGGGATGGCGAGACTATGCGCAGAACGTAATCCTGCAGTTGCCAGACTATGGCGGCAAGCCCGCCATGGACCAGTTTGAGCGCTTTCCGTGGCGAACAGGCCGCGATGCCGAAGCGGACCTTGAAGCCTGGCAGCAGGGGCGCACCGGCTATCCCATCCTCGATGCGGGCATGCGTCAGCTCTGGGACAGCGGCTGGATGCACAATCGGGTTCGGATGCTCGCGGCAAGCTTCCTCATCAAGCACCTGCTCATCGACTGGCGCCGCGGAGAACAATGGTTCTGGGACACGCTGGTCGACGCGGACTACGCGCAGAACACGGTCAACTGGCAATGGTCGGCGGGTACTGGAATCGATGCCAACATGTTTGTGCGGATCATGGCGCCGCTCAGCCAGTCGCAGAAGTTCGATGCCGCCGATTACATCCGCCGATGGGTTCCCGAACTGAATGACCTCGGCGATGCTGAAATTCACGATCCAGGGCTGGCGAGGCCGGCGGGTTACCCGACGAAGATCATCGAGCATGCCGCTGCCAGGGCACGTGCGCTGGCAGCCTTTGACGCGATGAAACAAGCCTGACGCACAGCAGGCCGGGAGCTGAGTGGCCCCCATTGAGTGGTCCGGAGGCAGTGTCAGTATTGTGAAATTGGTTGGGAAATGGATCGATATGAAGACTGCGCCGACGAGCAGAGCCGTTAATGCCTGCTGCGTCTTCGAGCGCGTCTGAAAGCCAGGCACCGCGACGTGGTCCGATCAATGCCTGTTGCTGCGCCGGCCTCTGCCCCGACGCCGACCACGAAAACAAGCGTGACCCGCACTGGATGAAAAACAGCAATGGCGGAGAACGGACCTTGATCTCTATGCCCGACTAAAGGAGCTGACATCCGCTCAGCGACTCGTTACGCAATGCAATCCGATCTTCTGCCCCGAGACGCTGGACACGAGAGATGGCCTATTATTTTTCGAAGATACTCGCCGAGAACTTTGACCAGGCGGTGCAGCGTGCCATCGACGCATTGAAGGAACAGGGCTTCGGCATCATTACCCAGATCGACGTCAAGGATACGTTCGACAAGAAGCTCGGCATTGAGTTTCGCAATTACCCAATCCTTGGCGCGTGCAATCCCGCTCTTGCTCATGAAGCACTGTTAATCGAGGACAAGGTGGGGACGATGCTTCCGTGCAACGTTGTAGTCCAAGAGATTGGGGAAGGCAGAACGGAAGTCGCCGCGATTGATCCGGTCGCCTCGATGCAAGCGATCGACAATGCTCGCTTGAAAGATGCTGCGCGGGTTGTGCGCGACAAGCTGAAACTTGCTTTAGAACGACTTTGATTTCACCGGGGCTTGCCCGGCCTGCCATTGGGCGCGCCGATGAATTCAATCTCAGCAGCCTCAAGGGCAGTTCTCACAGCGTGACGGCTTCGTGCCGATACCGATGGAACTCACTTGCCATGGTGTAGGTCATGAGCGATGCGCGCACGCCATCGGATGATACCTCTCCACCTCGGCTGCCTTTCTGGCGCTTGATCCTGCTCGCCCCGACCATAATTCGCGCAGCGAGTGAACTCGCCCTGGCAAGGCTGAGGCACTCCCGGATGACCCCAGCAAGAATTCAACTGCTCAATGAACGCGCGGCATCTCTGCCGCGGGC
>CAYPFE010000255.1:0-5153 GCA_964409895.1 uncultured Novosphingobium sp. | reverse complement strand
ATCACCAAGCCGCACAGCTTCGTGATCGACCAGTCCGGCGTGCGCTACATGAACGAGGCGGGCTCCTACATGGAATTCTGCAACAACATGATCGCGCGCAACAAGGAGGTGCCCGCGATCCCCAGCTGGTGGATCGTCGACCAGAAATACATGGACGACTACATGTACACCGGCACCATGCCCGGCACCAAGAAGCCGCAGGAGTGGTACGACAGCGGTTTTCTCAAGCGGGCCGACACGATCGAGGAACTGGCCGCGATGATCGATGTCGCGCCGGACGTGCTGCGTGCGACGGTCGACCGCTTCAATGCCAGCGCAAAGGCGGGCAATGACGAGGAATTCGGACGCGGCAACCGCGCCTATGACAACTGGCTCGGCAATTTCCACCGCGAGGGCTCGCACACGCTGGGCCCGGTCGAAAAGGCGCCGTTCTACGCGGCCTCGCTGGTCCCCGGCGACGTCGGCACATACGGCGGCGTCGTCACCGACGAATACGCCCGCGTGCTGGGCGAGGACGGCGCGGTGATCCCCGGGCTCTATGCGAGCGGGGTGAGCACGGCCTCGGTCATGGGGCGGTGTTATCCGGGCGCAGGCGCCAGCGTCGGCCCCAGCTTCACCTTCGGCTATATCGCGGCGAAGCACGCCGGCAACGCCGACAATGTCGCCTGAACGCGATCAGAGAGAGAGGAACAGTCATGAAAGTAGCGGTAATCGGGCGTGGTTTCGGCGCCAATGCGATGAAGCCTGCCTTCGAGGCGGCAGGCTGGGAAGTGGACCTCATCCCCTCGCGCGATCCGGATGCGGTGGCGGCGGCCTGCGAAGGCGATGCCGATCTCATCGCCGTCCATTCTCCGCCGTTCCAGCACCGCGAGCATGTGATGAAGGCGATCGCGGCGGGCAAGGACGTGCTGTGCGACAAGCCGTTCGGCGCGAGCGGCACCGAAGCGCGCGAGATGCGCGATGCCGCGAATGCGGCGGGCGTGTTGCACTTCGTCAATTTCGAGTTCCGGCATGACCCGGTACGCTCGAAAGTGGCCGAGCTGATTGCGTCGGGCGCGATCGGCAGGCCGGTGCACGCGACCTACCGGACCTACAACAATTTCACGCACGCTAGAGATCACGGCTGGCTGAACGATGCCTCGCTGGCCGGCGGCTGGCTGGGAGCGCTTGGCTCGCACATCATCGACATGATGCGCTGGCAGCTGGGCGCGGACGTCAGCGATTGCGGCGGTGTGTCGCGGATCGATGTGCCGGTCCGCTCCGATGGTGCAGGCGGTGAGGTTGTCGGCACCGCCGAGGATGCCTTTGCCTTCTGGATGACCTTCACCAACGGGGCCACCGCCACTGTCGAGGCTGCGTCCGCCATAGCCGTCAACCTGCCGCCCGCGGTCGCCTATCTCGGCAGCGAAGGCGCGATCGAGGTGACCGCCGACAACAATGTCGTCCTGCACCGGCCCGGAGAGGACGCGCAGACCTTCGAGTTCGATGCGAACGCCGGCGCGGCGATGTTCGGCGCCCTGGGCGGCTGGATCGGCGCGATCGAGAATGCGATCCACACGCGCCAGCAGATCGTTCCGTCCTTTGACGAAGGCATCGCCGTCGGCGAGGTGATGGACAAGCTCAAGGCGCGGTTCGTCAGGCCGCCTGCGGGGTGACATTCTCCTCCCCTCCCCACGGGGAGGGGATCGAGGGGAGGGGGAGCGAGGCCGCGAGGCCTCGCTCCCACGCCTGCCGGATACCCCCACCCATCCTCCCCCAAACGGGGGAGGGGCTGGTCCGTTCAATCGACCTCGCTTGCAAACGTCCTGTCGGCCCCTGTGGGCAGAGTTGTAATCCGTTCGATCACGGTTTGCATGTGCCGTGCATTCGTACCCCAGGCATGGTTGAGCGCCTGCGCGCGCTTCAGGAAATAATGCAGTTCGACTTCCCATGTCATGCCCATCGCGCCGTGGACCTGCACCGCGCTGCGCGTCGCCAGATCAGCGGCTTCGCCCGCCGCGATCTTGGCATGGGCAAGCCGGGCGCGGGCGGCGAAGTTACCTGTCTCGAACTCGGCTGCTGCGGCGTGGACCACGGGCCGCGCGAACTCGATCTTGACCTGCGCCGTCGCGCAGAGGTGCTTGACTGCCTGGTAGGTGCCGATGGGCTTGCCGAACTGGTGACGCTCCTTGGCATAGGCGACGGCCATGTCGATGGCGCGCTGGCCGAGGCCGATCATCTGCGCTGCGGCCAGCAGCGCCCCGCGCCCGGCGGTATCGCCCCAGCTGTCGGCGACCTTCGAGGCGGCTGACGGCGCCCATTCGATATTGAACAGCCTGCGAAGGGGATCGAAGCTCTCCTGCCGTTTCAGCTTCACCGCATCGCGCTCGACCAGATGCACTTCGCCGTTGTGGTCGAGTAGAAGCGCGGCGGCGCTGTCCGCATTCGCAACAAAGGGATTGGCGGGATGGCCGATGGCTACGATTTCGCCTGCAATCGCTCGTTCCAGCCAGCCTCGATCGTCGTCGAGTGAGGCCAGCAGCGGGATTGTGATTCCTGCCTGCTCGACCAGCGGCTCGGGCAGCGCGACATAGCCCGCCGCCTCGGCAATCCCGACAAGATCGACAAGCGCGAGTCCGAGTCCGCCCAACTCTTCTGGCGCGAGCATCACGAGATAACCGAGGTCGAGGAATGTCTCCCAACGGGTCTCGTCTACTGGTCGGTCGTTCTTGACGACCCGGCCTAGCTCTCTCGAGTCTGTCGTGTCGATCAGCATCTGCCGCGCCGCCTCGGTGATCGCTATCTGGTCCTCGGTAAAGGCGAAGCGCATTGCTATTTCCTCGGCAGGCCGAGCATCCGCTCGGCAATGATGTTGCGCTGGATCTCGTTCGACCCGGCGTAGATCGGGCCTGCCAGTGCGAAGATGTAACCGTCGAGCCACTCGCCCGGCAGTTCGGCTTCCGGCCCGAGGATGTCGAGCGCGACCTGGTGCAGTTCGATGTCGAGCTCCGACCAGAAGATCTTGTTGGTCGAGCTTTCCGGCCCAATGGTGCCGCCGCCTGCCAGCCGCGAGCACATCTGGTAGATCGTCAGCGCATAGGCCTCGGCGTCCATCCAGCATCTGGCGACACGTTCCGCCATCGAAGCGGGCAGATCGTCCTTGCGGGCTTCGTACAGCGCGATCAGCCTCTTCACCGCTTCCTGATAGCGCGCCGGGCTGCGCAGCAGCAGCCCCCGCTCGAAGCCGGCGGTCGCCATGCAGACCTGCCAGCCCTGGCCTTCCTCGCCCAGCCTGTCGGACACCGGCACGCGGACATTGTCGAGGAAGATCTCGGCGAAGACCATTTCGCCGTCCATGCGCCGGATCGGCCGCCGCGTGACGCCCACTGCGGTGAGCGGGAATAGCACCAGGCTCATCCCCGCGTGCCGTTCGCTGCCGGGCTCCCGGAACAGGCCGAAGGCCCAGTCAGCGAACACCGCGCGGCTCGACCAGATCTTCTGGCCGTTGAGGATGTAATGATCGCCGTCACGCGTGCAGGTGGAGCGCACGCCTGCAAGGTCGCTGCCCGCACCGGGTTCTGACCAGGCCTGCGCCCAGATGTCTTCGCCCGCGGCCATGCGCGGCAGGAAACGAGCCTTCTGCTCGTCGGTGCCGAATTCCATCATCGTCGGACCGAGCAGGAAGATGCCGTTCTGGTTGACCCGGGTCGGTGCGCCCGCCCGGTAATATTCCTCCTCGAAGATCAGCCAGCGGATCAGGTCGAGCCCGCGCCCGCCCAGCTCCTCCGGCCAGGTGACCATGCCCCAGCGCCCGTCGTTCAGCCTGCGCTCCCAGTCGCGATGTGCCTCGAAGCCTTCGCGCGTGAGGTCGAAGGAGGACAGCGGACCGTCCGGGACATTGGTCTCCATCCAGGCGCGCACTTCCATGCGGAACGCGCGCTGTTCTGGGGCGTAGGTGAGATTCACTCGCCCGCCTGTTTCTTGTTCGCCGCTGCTGCCGCCCTTGCGTCCATGCCGCCGATGGCATGGCCCGTGACCAGGTCGTTCTGGGCATGGGCGAAATGGTGCATGTGGAACGCCGCCGTGATCGCCTGCGACTTCCCCTTCAACTCCTCGACATGGTTGACCGCCTGCTTGGTGAGCCAGTTGCCGAGGCGGGGCTGGGTGGCGAGTTTCTCGGCCCATGCGGTGACCGCCTCGCGCAGCTCCTCGCGCGGGACCAGCTTGTTGACCATGCCGTACTGGTAGGCGCGCGCCGCCGGCATGCGCTCGCCCAAGAGCAGGAACTCCTTGGCGACGCGGGTCGGCAGCTCATAGGCATGGGCGAAATACTCGACGCCGGGGATGCCCATCAGCGGGTTGACCGGATCCTGGAAGAAGGCGTCTTCGGACGCGACGATGAGATCGCAGGTCCATGCCAGCATCAGCCCGCCGGCGATGCAGGCGCCCTGGACCATGGCGATGGTCGGCTTGGGCGCCTCGCGCCAGCGCTTGCACATGCCGATATATTGCTCCTGCTCGCGGGTGTAGAGCAGTTCGGCCTTGGGCTTGTTGGCGTGGCCGGGGACCAGCAGCCGGTTCTCGAAGTCCTTGAGGTGGTCCCGCGCCGGCGAGCCGATGTCATGGCCTGCGGAGAAGTGCTTGCCTTCACCCGCGAGCACGATGCAGCGCACCGCGTCGTCCTGCACCGCGCGATTGAAGGCGTCGTCCAGCGCATAGGTCATCTGCCCGTTCTGGGCATTGTTGAAACGGGGCCGGTTCATCGTGATCCAGGCGACTCCGTTCGCGACTTCGTAGAGCACGGGTTCGTCGGTCTCGTATACGATATCGGGGTTTTGCGGGGTGACGAGGTCATCGCTCATGATGTCTTCTCCATTTCATTAAGCAGCACCAGCGCATCGACGGCGATGGCGCCCTGGCCTTCGGGCAGGACCAGAAGGGGATTGATTTCTACTTCGCGCAAGCGATCGCCGCCCGCAAGCACGGCATTGCCCAGCGCCGCGATCGCCTGCGCGGCGGCCTCGACATCGGCCTTTGGCGCGCCGCGATAGCCGTCGAGCAGGTCGAAGCCCTTGAGGCTTCTCAGCATCGCTTCCGCACCCGCCGCATCGACTGGCAGCAGCGCGTGCGTTGCATCCTTCATCAGCTCGGTCCAGACCCCGCCGAGCCCGACC
>CAYPFE010000254.1:0-5159 GCA_964409895.1 uncultured Novosphingobium sp. | reverse complement strand
GGTGACCAGCCACGATTGCAAGATAGGCGCGCTCGATCGAGTGTTCGGCGAACTGGCGGGAAAGGCCCTCGTGAGCCTTGTCGGTCTTGGCGACGACAAGCAGGCCTGACGTGTCCTTGTCGATGCGATGGACAATGCCGGGCCTCGCCACGCCACCAATGCCGGAAAGCTCGCCCTTGCAATGATGCAGGAGTGCGTTGACCAGCGTGCCGTCCGGATTGCCGGCAGCGGGGTGGACGACGAGGCCGGCGGGCTTGTCGATGACCAGCAGGTGCTCGTCTTCAAAGACGATGGTGAGCCGGATATTCTGGGGTTCGGCCGCGGCGGGAGCGGCTTCGGGGACGGCGATCCGAAATGGCAGACCGGCGTCGGGTCTGGACGAGGGTTGCATCGCGGGTTTGCCATCCAGCGTTACCCGTCCTTCGCCGAGCAGGGCCTTGATCCGCTCTCGCGACAGGCCAGACGCATCGGCGAGCGCCTTGTCGAGGCGCTCGCCGGAAACGGCGATCGTGCCTTCGATGATGCTTTCCTCCCCGGACATGGCTAGGGACATGGGCATGGAACTCGCGGTGACAAGTGGCGTAATTGCAACACTCCTCGAAGAATCGGCACGCGCCGCGCCGGAGGAATGCTGCGGGTTGCTGTTGGGCGAGGGTTCGCGGATCATTCAGGCCATGCCTGCCGATAACGTCGCCGAGAACCGGCTGACGCGCTTCGAGATCGATCCGATGGCGCTGCTTTCGGCCCACAAGGCTGCGCGTGCCGGAGGGCTGCAGGTGCTGGGCTATTACCATTCACACCCATCGGGTCATCCCGTGCCATCCGCCACGGATTGCGACCACGCCAGCGGCGACGCCCGGGTCTGGGCGATCATCTCGGGCGGCGAGGTGGCGTTCTGGCGGGACGTCAGGGAAGGTTTCGAGGCGGTCGAAGTGGAAACCATTGGGCAAGACTGTCCCCCGAGCATTTGACCGGGACGGTTGAAGGCCGCGCAAAAGCCGAATAATTTGCGTCCAAGCGCCTGCATCACGTGGTGCTTCGGTTCGGCAACCTAATGAAGTTAAAAGGGAAATATCTCTACGATGACCACGTCTTCCGTCGATCTCGCCAGCCTGTTGTGTTCGCGTCTGTGCCATGATCTGCTGAGCCCGGTGGGGGCGCTGACGAACGGGCTGGAGTTGCTGGCCGACGAACGCGATCCGGAAATGCGCCAGCGCTGCTTCGAACTGTTCGAACAAAGCGCGCGAATTTCGACCGACAAGCTCAAGTTCTTCCGCCTCGCCTTCGGGGCGGCGGGTGGCTTTGGCGGCATGGTGCCGGTCGACGAGGCGCGCGGCCTGGTCGAAGCGCTGGTGCGCGATAACGAGAAGATCAGGGTGAAGTGGCAGCTGACTGCACCATCCCTGCCCAAGCCGGCCATGAAGACGTTGCTCAACTTTGCTTTGATCGCGCTCGATGCGTTGGTGCGGGGTGGTGATCTGGAGATCGTCGGCGAATTGCGCGACGATGCCAGCGAGATTGTCGTGCGGGCCACCGGTGCCAGGATCGTGTTCGACGAGGATATCGGCAAGGCGCTGGACGGCACCCTGCCTTCCGAAGAACTTTCCAGCCGTACCGCTCCTGCCGAAATGCTGCGTCAGATGGCCGCGCAGATGGGTGGCCAGCTTCAGCAGGTATTCAACGACGGCGAATTGATCCTGGGAGCCGTGCTGCCAGCGAAGTGAGTATGTACCCGTGACGCCCTGGCTGATCAACCGAACTGTGGAATCGCCCAACTGGGACGAGCGCACGCTGCCGGTTTCGATCGTCGTGCTGCACTACACCGGAATGAAGAGTGCCGAAGAAGCATTGGAGCGGATGTGTGATCCTGATGCCAAGGTTTCCGCGCATTACATGATCGACGAGGACGGCACGGTTACAAGTCTGGTGCCGGAGGACAAGCGCGCCTGGCACGCTGGAAAGTCCTATTGGCGCGGCGAGACCAATATCAATTCCGCCAGCGTTGGTATCGAACTGGTCAATCCCGGGCATGAATGGGGCTATCGCGCATTCCCGGAAGAACAGATCGACGCTCTGCTGCCGCTGCTGGCCGATATCGTCGATCGTCACGATATCCCGCGTGCCAATATCGTCGGCCATTCGGACATTGCGCCTGCCCGCAAGCAGGACCCGGGCGAATTGTTCGACTGGCACCGCCTGGCTCAGCTTGGCCTTGCCCTGCCGACACCGAAAGCGCGCATGGCGCTGTTCTACGACAACCCGGCAGCATTTTACCTGGCGCTCGAACGTTTCGGTTACGACATCACTGACGGCCGCGCGGCGGTCACCGCTTTCCAGCGGCGCTGGCGGCCGGAGATGATCGACGGCGAAGTCGACGGCGAGGTTGCAGCGATCCTGTTCGAACTTTTGCTGGAACGCGACACCGGGCATGCTAGATAGCACACGCCGGGGGGCCGGGCAGCCGCGTCATTGCTTTCGGGCAGTGCCGAGGAAAGTCCGGGCTCCACGAAACGAGGGTGGCGGGTAACGCCCGCCGGCTCCGGTGCTGATCCGGGGTCAGGGAAAGTGCAACAGAGAGCAAACCGCCGATGGCTCTGATTCTTCTTCGGAGGGAGATGGGCTCAGGCAAGGGTGAAAGGGTGCGGTAAGAGCGCACCGCGCTTCCGGCAACGGCAGCGGCACGGCAAACCCCACCCGGAGCAAGGCCGAATAGGGGCGGCGCGTCCCGGACGAAAGTTCGGGGCAGGCGTGTTTCGCGCTGGACCGCCCGGGTTGGCTGCTTGAGCAGCGCGGCAACGCGCTGCCTAGAGGAATGGCTGCCCCCGCGGGGCCGGTCCCTCACGGGATACCGCTCGCGGGACAGAACCCGGCTTACAGGCCCCCCGGTAATTTCTTGGCGTCTGTTCGGGCATCCTTGCAGATGCCTCGCACCTGGTACCGGCCCTCTCTCTCCTTCACGCCGCCCAGGCGAAGGTCTCGATCGTGCCGCCGTCCTCCTGTGCCTGGATCAGCCAGCGTTCGCTGCCCTCCAGGCCGATGGCGGTAAGCTTGCCTCACATGAAGGCTCCGGTGTCGATGCCAATGCGGTTGGGCCTGAAGTCCGCTTCGCCAGTTACCGTGTGTCCGTGGACGACGACGCAGCCGAAATCGCCAATGTGGCTGAGAAACGGCTCCCGGAACCAGCGGCAGTCGGCGGCTTGCTGATGCTCGATTTCCAGGTCCGGGTTGATGCCGGCATGGACAAACAGATAGTCGCCGATCCGAATCATGGTCTCGAAGCCGTGAAGGAATTCGCGGTCTTCGTGTGGCACGGCCTCGATCATCAATTGCTGGGCTTCTTCGATCCCGGCAGCATGGAAGGCTGCATGATCGACGTAGGACAAGACGGTCTCTCGCCCGCCGATCCTGACGAAGTTCCTGAATGCGGCGAGCCTGTAAAAGCTGAGCAGGAACATCTCCTCGTGATTTCCGCTGAGGATTCTGACCCTGCGTCGCTCTTGCCATTCTCGCGCCATGTCGATGACCTTGGCACTGTCGGGACCGCGGTCGATCAGGTCGCCTAGCAGGATAATTGTGGTGTCGGCTGCATTACGTGCTGCATCATCTTCCTCGATGGCGCAGGCAATCCCCTCCAGCAGGTCCAGGCGGCCGTGAATGTCGCCGATTGCATATACGCGCTCGCCAAGAGGGATTCTGGCTGGTGCGGTGCCCGGCAGTGCCGTAAAAATTTGTCGTAATTTCTGTATCATACCCAGTGCGACAGTGCGGCTTTCATAGATGGATGATACACGCACCTTAGCGGGTGCGGCAATAGAAACCGTTGCCGAAAATCCACACTCTCCGCGAATCCATTGCACATGAGCGGGTTTTTCTCTTGTGCAATGCAGCAAAACCATGCAACATGCAGTCAGGTTGTAGATCGCACCCAACCAAAGAGGAGCGACGCAGCCCGCAGGCGGGACTAGGCATCAATACCATCCTTTGAGGGAACCGATCATGCTTCAGTCCATCCGCGGTATTTTCACCGCATCTCTAATCGCCGGCTGCGCGTTGGCAGCCACCCCCGCTTTCGCCGAAGATGGAGAAAGCGACATCACAGTTTCAGGCAACGCGACCGTAGCTTCGCAGTACCGTTTCCGCGGTGTGGGGCTTTCCAATGGCAACGTCGCCATCCAGGGTGGCGTCGACGTCAGCCACTCGAGCGGTATCTACATCGGCACCTGGGGTTCCAGCCTCGCCAATACCGACAATTCGATCCTGCTTGACGACGGCACAGGTACCATCATGCCCTATGCCGTCGGAAATTACGGTGCAGTCGAACTTGACGTCTATGGTGGCTGGTCGGGTGAGATCACGTCCGGCCTCTCGGCTGATATCGGTGTCATCTATTACCTCTATCCCGATGCCACCAACCGCAATGCGACCTTTGTGGTGGACCCGGATCCTACTGTGGTCCCGACCTTTACAGGTCTCCAGAAGTTCCCGACCGACTATGTCGAGTTCTTCGGCTCGCTGAGCACAACGCTCGGACCGGTCGAGGCGGAATGGGGCGTTGCCTACGCGCCGAAGCAGAAGTCGCTGGGTAGTACGGACAACTTCTACACCTATCTTGACCTCAGCGCCGGCATCCCGAGCACGCCGGTCACAATCAACGGCCATGTCGGCTATACCGACGGTTTCCTGACCTTCACTAACAATGCCAAGGCGTTCGACTGGTCGGTTGGTGCAGACCTGGCGCTAGGCGAGCACATTTCGCTCGGTGTGGCCTATGTCGGTGTCGAGAAGGATGGCGGCAAGATCAAGCACGTTACCGACGACGCGGTTGTGGGGACTCTAACAGTCTCCTTCTGATCAGTCCGCCTTTCAGACAATTCAAAGTGCCCGTCCGGGGAACCGGGCGGGCACTTTTCATTCAGCGCAGGTAGAAGTCGATCGTCGTGACGACGCGCACCTTCTTGTAGGGGGTGTCGGAAACGCCCCAGCCGCTGCCGGAATCGCCGTCGCGTGCGTCTATCGAGAAATAGCCCTGGGTAGCGCTCTTGATGCCGCCCACCGATGTGCCGCTGTCGTTGGCGAACTGTTCGGCCGCCGCGCGCGCATCCTTGGTCGCTTCTGCCACCATCTCCGGCTTGATGTCGTTGAGCTTGGTGAAGGTATAG
>CAYPFE010000253.1:0-5165 GCA_964409895.1 uncultured Novosphingobium sp. | reverse complement strand
TGTGGATCATCGCCATGTTCCTGTTCCGTAACGCCTATTTCCTGTTTTTCGAGCTCGGACCACGCGGCGCGACACCGGGCAAGCGGATCTCCGGCGTGCGCATCGCCGCGCGCGATGGCGGAAGACTGCGCGTCGAGATGGTCATCGCCCGCAACCTGCTGCGCGATATCGAGCTGTTTTTGCCGCTGGTATTCCTGGCCTCGGCCAGCGACGGCGGCGACATGGGCGCTGCCGGACTTGCCGCCACCGCCTGGTTCCTGATCTTCGCGCTGTTCCCCTTCTTCAACAAGGATCGCCTGAGGGCCGGCGACATCATCGCCGGAAGCTGGGTGCTGGAGGCACCCAAGCACAAGCTCGAACAGGCGATGTCGCTGGAAGACGGGTCGCAGGCCACCGGCGTTCCGGGGGCCGCCATCACCTTCGACCCCGAGGAACTGGCGGTTTACGGGGAATTCGAGCTGCAGACGCTCGAACGGGTGCTGCGCGAGGGCCGCAAGGAAACCATGGAAGCGGTGCGCGACGCGATCTGCGTCAAGATCGGGCGGCAGGCCGGCGAAGGCGATGCCAGAGCCTTTCTCGACGCCTATTACACACAATTGCGGGCGCTTCTGGAAGCGAACATGCGCATGGGCGAACGCAAACCGGACAAGCATTCATGAAAAATTTGTCCCCAGCTTAGAACCCTGCCCAATTTTTGTGCATGCACGTGTTGGTGTATCTTCGCTGACGAGGTCGTTCGTCAGAGGAGACGGGTAATGCGAATTGGGAATTACGTGTTCGATCCTGTTTTGGCTCAGGAAATGGGCATAAAGATCGGCTATGCAGTAGCAGTTCTTCTTGTCGTCTGGGCGCTTGCCAGGGCGGCGAAATGGGCATTCGCGAAGATGGTCGACATGGTGCCCTTCCTGCAACGGGGTACCGGCAGCGGGGAAAGCCTCGGCAATTCGCTGGGTCGTATCGTCAACCTGTTCATCTGGCTGTTCGGCCTGCTGGCGATCCTCGACATCCTCGGGCTCGAGGGCGTGATAACGCCGCTCAACGAGCTGTTGAACGCGGTGATGGGCTTCATTCCCAATCTGGTCGGCGCGGCATTGATATTCTTCATCGGCCACACGATCGTGAAGATACTCAAGGATCTCGTGACGACCGCCCTACAAACCGTTGATTTCGACAAATGGGCGAACAAGGGCGGCGTCGAGGCGGCGACCGGCAATACCGCGATCAGCGAGACCATCGGCAAGGTCGTCTACGTCCTGCTCATCATCCCGGTGACAATTGGCGCAATCGACACGCTGGGTATCGAGGGCGTTTCCGGGCCGGCGACAGCGATGTTGGGCATGATCCTGGGCGCGGTGCCCAACATCATCGTCGCGGCGATCTTCCTCGGGATCGGCTACCTCGTCGCAGGTTTCGTCGCCAACTTCCTGAAGGAAATCCTGGCAGACCTTGGCGTCGACCGTGCAGTGGCGGCGACCGAAATCCTGCCCGATGGAACATCCGCTTCCAGCGCGCTGTCACGCCTCGCCCAGGTGGCGATCATGCTGTTCGCCGCTATCGGAGCAATGCGCGCGCTGGGCTTCCCGGAACTGACGGCGATCCTCGACGCGGTTCTCGAACTGGGCGGCAGGGTCGTGTTCGGCGGCGTCGTGATCGTCGCCGGCTTCCTTGTTGCAGGATTGCTGGCGAAGCTGATCGGCGGCTCGGGTGGCGGATCGCTGGCCGGCTCGGTGATCAAGTGGGCTGCGGTACTGCTGTTCACCTTCATGGGCCTAGAGTTCATGGGCGTGGGCGAAGAGATCGTCCGCTATGCCTTCGGCGCGCTCGCTGCCGGTAGCGCGGTGGCGGCGGCGCTGGCCTTCGGGCTTGGTGGGCGGGAATGGGCCGCACGCCAGCTCGACAAGATCGGCAAGTAGGCGTCGGTTCTTGCCAACGAGGGGGCGCCGCCTTGGCGCCCCCTTTTTGTTTGCGGCCAGGGCTATTGGCCGTTGCCGCAACGGCGGTCTCGCCCTAGTGGCTTGCGGGTGACACCTCCACGCCGCTCTATGCCCCATGCGATCCGTTTCCTGATCGTTGCCGCTCTGTTGGTGCGGGCAGCGGTTCCGACCGGCTGGATGCCCGTCGCGGCGCAAGACGGCTTGCGCCTGATGCTCTGCAACGGGGATGGTCCGGTTGAAATCGCGATGGACACGGGCGCGGATGAACACGCGCACCACGGCCATCATGGTTCCGGCCCCGACGAAAAGCAGGGTGGCGACCACACCGGCAAGGAAGCCTGCCCATTCGGGCTGGCACTCGGCAAGTCGGCCGACATCGCGCCGCCTCTGGTTACGGGACTGCCGCTGGATAGTACCGCGCCATCAATCGGCCCGATGCCGGCTGCCGCGCGTCTGACCGCATGGCGCAGCCTTCGCCCGCCCGCAAGGGGACCACCTCACTTCGCTTGATCCCTCAATACGGCTATTAAGCGAAAGGTTTACCGATGAAAATGAGACAATCGGGCGGCGCATTGGCGCTGCCCCTGCTGCTGGCCGCCCATGCGGTTCCAGCCCATGCCGACCATTCCGACGACCATATCATAGCCATCGGCCAGAAAGCCGATGAGCATGGCCCTGCCGGAATGATGGGCGAGCATATCCATCGCGGCGGCGAAATCATGGTCGGCGTCAGCTGGATGCACGACAGCTATAGCGGCACCAACAGGAGCGGAACCGGCAAGATCGCCGACATGGCGATCGCCGAAGCCGGGTTCACCGCACGCACCAAGCGCATGACGATGGACATGGTCATGCTCCACCTGATGTGGGCGCCTTCCGACCGCATCACCTTCGCCGTCATGCCAAGCTGGATGCGCATGGAAATGACGATGCTCGGCGTCGGCATGCCCATGGACGGCGAGCACGGCGCCACGGCGACGGATCACCATACGCTCGCCCCGGGCGAAACGATGACGCATTCGGTCAGCGGGATCGGCGATACCGAGGTGGGCGCGCTGGTCTCGCTGTCGCGCAACCCATCGTTCACGGCCCATGCCGGCCTTGCCGTCTCCATCCCGACCGGCAGCGTCACGCGACGCAACGCCAACGGCACATTCGTCCACTATGGCATGCAGCCGGGCAGCGGCACCTGGGATGTCATCCCGTCGCTGACGCTGGGCGGCGGCAACGAGAACTGGCGCTGGGGCGCGCAGGCCCGCTACCGCCATCGCGCCGAGGACCGCAACAAGAGCGGCTTCCGTTTCGGGCACAGGTTCGATTCGAGCGTGTGGCTGACCAGGCCGCTCTCACCCGCGGCAGCGCTGACCGTACGCCTCGCCTACCGGGACGAAGGCGCGATCAAGGGCCATTACAACGGCGCCCACGGCCATACCGCTCCGCCAGACCGTCAGGCAAACTACGGCGGTCAGCTGCTGGAGGCAGGCCTGGGCGGAAACCTGATCGCCGCCGGAAAGTGGCGGCTGGGTGCGGAAGCCACGTTGCCGCTGCACCAGGACGTGAACGGCATCCAGGCCCCGAAGAGATTCGGGGCCAGTATGAACCTGTCGCGGATGTTCTGAAGCGGGGTCTGACGGGGGCGTGGGCGCGCTCTCGTCAGAACCACCGCCAGCGCCAGAACAGCACCAGCTGCATCACCAGGATCAGGCCGCACAAGCCGACGACACCCCAGAAGGCTTCCGGATTGTCGACACCCGGCATACCGCCGACATTGATCCCGAGCAGGCCCGTCAGGAAGCCCAGCGGCAGGAAGATCGCTGCGACAATCGTCAGAAGGTAGCTGGTGCGGTCGGTGTTGGCGACAGCACGCGCGCGCACCTCGTCCTGCAGCACCAGTGCGCTTTCCTTGCTGATATCGAGATCGTCGAGGTAGCGGCGCAACCGGTCGATGGTTTCGGCGATTTCCCTCCGGTCGTGTTCCTCGAACCATGCCGGCGCATCGCGGGCGATGTGTTCCAGCGCCTCGTGCTGGGGCGACATATGCCGCTGCAAGGCCAGGCAGTTGCGGCGGATCGTCGCGATCTTCCCCAGCTTGTTCTCGATGTCTTCGTCGGGATGGGTTTCCTCCAACACGTCGATGTGGTCGTTCATGTCGACGATCGAACTGTTCATCCGGGCGATCATCCGTTCGACAAGCGAAGTGATCAGCGCACCGGCATCCTGGGGTCCCGATCCCCCGTCGACCTGCGCCAATGTCTCGCGCGGCGTCTGCAGCTTTTGGCTGCGCAACGTCACCAGCCGGGCTCCATCGCACCACAGCTGCATCGAGATCATGTCTTCGGGTTCGGCACCGGGATTGAAATTGATGCCGCGCAGGATCGCCACCAGCGCATTGCCTTCCCGGAAGGCCCTCGGCCGCGTATCGTCGAGCAGCAGCAGCCGCGCGGTCGTGGCCGGGATACCAAGGCCGCTGTCGAACCATTCGGCAATGCCCGGCTCCGTGCAGCGCAGATGGACCCAGAGCATTTCGCCCGGTTCCCGCGGCTCCCACCCCTTGGCATCGTCCCAGCCAATCGCGCGCGCACCGCCCTTGCCGTCGAGCACCCGGCCGAACAGCATCGGGCCATCGAGTTCCGCGTTATCGTAGCCAATGATCTCGTCCATCGCGCAATCATGCCGGAATCTGCACCGCCTGTCATTGCCCATGCTCCGGCCAGCGCCTATATCGCGCTCCATGTCCTCGATCAGACCCTGGCGCGATATCGAACGGCGCAAGAGCCGGCAGATCATGGTCGGCAGCGTCCCGGTCGGCGGCGATGCGCCGATCACGGTGCAGACGATGACCAACACCCCGACCGCCGACGCCCCTGCGACGATCGCGCAGATCCGCCGCTGCGAGGAGGCCGGCGCGGACCTGATCCGCGTGTCCTGCCCGGACGAGGACAGCACCGCCGCCTTCCGCCAGATCGCGCGTGCTGCGCAAGTCCCGCTGATCGCCGACATCCACTTCCACTACAAGCGCGCGCTCGAAGCCGCGGACGCAGGCGCGGCCTGCCTCAGGATCAATCCCGGCAACATCGGCTCCGACGAACGCGTCGCCGAAGTGGTGCGCGCAGCCAAGGCCAACGGCTGCTCGATCCGCATCGGCGTCAACGCCGGCAGCCTCAAAAAGGATCTGCTGGAGAAATATGGCGAGCCCTGTCCCGAAGCTTTGGTCGAAAGCGCGCTCGACCA